>CAJKSU010000225.1 GCA_905202605.1 uncultured Eubacteriales bacterium | reverse complement strand
GCGGGTGACGAGGCTCGAACTCGCTACCTCCACCTTGGCAAGGTGGCGCTCTACCAGATGAGCTACACCCGCAACTCGCATGGCTTATTATACAGTTTTTTTTCAGAATGTCAAGAACTTTTTCAAAAAAGTTTCTCTTTTTTATTTATCGCGGAAAATACACCGAAAGACGGGCTGCCCGGAAGAAATTCTCCGGGACAGCCCGCATATTTCTGTTATGCTCTCAGGGCGATTCTTGTCCAGACCTCCACCGCCAGATAGAGGATGAAATGCAGGATCACCAACCGCTGTGCCGTAATAATTGCACCGCCGCCTGCTATGGCAACCATGGTTTGAACAGTAAGTGCCACCCCAAGCAGCACCGTAGCCAGCGTCAACCACAGTCCCATCCGATATACCCGTCTTGCACCAGCCACAGTCCGGCTATAGGATGCTACCCCTTCCCGCAGCACAAATCCGCAGGTAAGGCCGCGGGTCAACAGCGACGGCTCTGACAGCATCCGACGCGTTTCTGCCTTTGGACACGTCATCTGCGTCACTGGGACGCAGAACCAGTGCGCGACAAACCCAGGATTGATGCAGAAATTTCGGTTGACCAGCAGAGGCGTCAGCTTTGCCTCCCGAACCAGCCGCCGGAAGCCGCTTTTCGCGCCCTTGGAGACCTGATATTTTACTCCGAACAAGCCGGCAAGCTGCCTGTCAATGGCAATATATACTCCGTATCTAGTGGCGCGCTTTGGTAGCGTCACGCCCATCAGCTGCATATACTGATACGAGCCAAGATGCACAAGGTTCCCCTGTATATAGCCCTCCAGCCCTGTTTCCTGAATTTGAAATCGCACGACATCGTGGATTTCCCCATTCATATCCCGAAGGAGCTTGGTAAACACCGCCCGGAATCCCACATTGGCCCGGAGCGCCATGCTGGCCCCGTAGGACACCAGCGCTCTGGGATCCACTGCGCCATAGGCACGTACGCCCATCTGCCGCATGGTCCCCTCCGGGAACAGGTCGGAGTCATAAATCAGCATGGCTTTTTTCCCGGACAGCTCCTTCATGCCGAACCATCCGGCGACAACGCCCTTCCCCTTGAGTGCCTGCGACAACAGGTTATAGGGTCTGGCGCAGCAAAGCGCCAGAGAAACCGGCATTCCCACATTCAAAGTGGTTACCAGCACCGAAAGATAATTGCTTCCGGTCTTCGCACTGAGATAGGCACTGACCACCAGAGACGCCACCAGCAGAATCGGCAGGAAAATTCCCATGCCGTTGTGCCATACATCCGGCTGTGCCTGATGGCGTACAAAGCCCGATGTGGTAACCGGCGCCTTTCCGATCACGTCCGTATGCTCCCACTTGCCGGAGGCCGTCCGGATCCCGGTTCTGTTTCGCCCGGTGATCACCGCCCGCAGAGAGCGGAGGTTGGCCTGACTATGCATTTGATTTGCCATTCCGGTGATGCACCACGCGATCGCTGTCAGGGGTAAAAACGTACTCTCACTCTTCTGCACCAGCGCTTCAATGATCGTAAGGATCGTCACCAGCAGCAGAAAGGTTTCATAGGACGCCCGAAAATACCAGAGATCCCGCACCCCACGAATCACGCTCTGCCAGCACAGCAGCATGGCAAGCACCGCCGCAATGGCGGAAACCGTAATGGCGTTCGTTCCGGTCATAAACCCAAGGGACATCCACGCAACCGAGCGCCCGCCGATGCACAGCAGCATCAGCATTAGGATCAGATAACGCACTGGAGACAGCATCCGCTCGATGCTCGTCATGGTTGCCAGACGTTTTTCCGTCCCCCGTAGGGATGCCCCCGGCTTGGGCAGAGCCATGGCCTGACGGCGGCGTACCTCCGTCAGCAGCTCGGCTATGTACCGGGTGGTTTCCGATGGAACCCTGCTCCTGCTGATTTTTTTATGCCCGGTTCCCGGCTTTTGCTCAGCAGCTGCGGCATCCTTCGGTCTTTGAGGCTTTTTCGCCGCTTCGGTCTGCTTCTTTTGCGCAGCAGGAGTTTCCTGCTCTCCGACGGGTGCTGACGCAGGCGCTTCTTCCGGCTTTAACTCCTGCAGCTGGGGCTGGACTGCCGCAGGCTGCGACACCGGTTCCGCCTGCGGTGCAGGTGCTTCCGGCTTAGGCTGTGCTGCGCTTTCCGCCGGCTTCTCCTGCTCCTTCGGAAGCTGCTCCGCCTGCACGATCACCGGCGCTGCCGTATCCACCTCAATGGAATGCGCCACTGCCTGCGCAATGGCGTCCGCCATCTGGGATTCGCTGAGATTCTCATAGGCGGGCGGCTGCTGATTCTGGTCGATGGGCAGCTCGTCCTCCTGCTCTGCCGCTTCATTCTCCTCAGATGCATCGGGTGTTTCTTCCGCTTCCGATGCCGCATTCTTCGGCTCGTCCTCTGAGGATGCCGCTTCCTGCTCCGGTGCGTCCGTCGCAGGCTCGTTCTGTTCCGGCTGCTCCGGCTGCTCCGTTTCCTCCGGCTGTGCGCCGCTGTCTGTAAACTCCCGGACAATATCCTCCAGGGAATACAAGTCAGATGCCTCTGCGCCTGCAATCAGGCGCATGGTATCAAATTTGGATTCGTCTTGAGACATGTTCTTCAGCCTTTCCGATCAGTTTATCCGCTGCCGTACTGCCTCGTACAACAGAATTGCGCAAGCATTGGACGCATTCAGGGAATTGATATGCCCTTTCATGGGAATACTGACCATGAAATCGCAGGATTCGGACACCAGCCGCCCCATGCCCTCGCCCTCTGAGCCAATGACGATCGCCGCCGCACCGGTGAGGTCGGTTTTGTACAGCGGAGCCGCACCGTCTGCCGCAGTGCCGTATACCCAGACACCGTTTTCCTTCAGGGTCTTGATGGCGGCGGAAAGGTTGCTGACGCGGGCAATCTTCATATATTCCATAGCCCCTGCCGAAGCCTTTGCCACCACGGCGGTAAGGCCGGAGCTGCGGCGCTTTGGAATGATGACGCCGTGTGCGCCTGCGCACTCTGCGGTACGGATGATCGCACCCAGATTGTGGGGATCCGTGATCTCGTCACAGATCACGATCAGGGGTGCTTCCCCCTTTTCCTTTGCCGCATCCAGAATGTCCTGAATGCTGGCATAGTCCCGTGCCGCCGCCATGGCGATGACGCCCTGATGTGCGCCGGTCTGGGTCATGGTGTCCAGCTTCCGCCGGTCACAGTAGGTCACCACTGCACCGTTCTTCTTCGCAAGGGACGCAATGTAGCGGAGCGTGCTGTCGGTATCGCCGGATGCGATAAACACCTTGTCAATGGTTCGCCCCGCCTTGAGGGCCTCGGTCACAGCGTTTCGTCCCTCCAGCATATTCTCATTTACTTCAATTTCTCTGTTTTCTTTTTTCATATTGCCTCCAAATGGCTTCCGCAGAATCTGCGGTTTACTTTTCTCAAACAATTTATTATAGCACAATCTCTGCCGTTCCCGCAACCTGAAACATAAAAATCCTTTCTACTTCCCGCTCCAACTGTAATCTGCTGTTCTCAGCCGATTTGACCGTTAACAGAAAGTTTACTTCTCGCAAAAAGAGATTTGTTGTTTTTACCGATATTGTATGGTATATTGTAGTATGAATTATTATGAAGTTGAGATAATTCATATCGAATAAAGGAGGCGTGTCTGTGAGTACGCCAAATAATCACGGAAACAAAAACGGCGGTCGGAAGGATGACCAGAACCGGCCAAAGCTTAACACCATTCTCCCCATCGCCGTGTTGGCAGTCGCCTTTGTGCTCCTGCTGAATTTCCTGTACACCAGCTATTCCGAGTCCATGATGCAGGAGATCAATTATAATAAGTTCAAGGATATGCTGAAAAACGGCGAAATATCAGAGGTGGAGATTCAAAATGATCGCATTTTGATCAAGACCAAGGATCAGGCCGATGAACCTGAGGGACAGCAGACCATTTATTATACGGGTCTGCTCAGCGATGACGAGCTACTCCCCCTGCTGGATCAGAACGGCGTGGAATACTACCGTGAGATCGTAGACGAGGTATCCCCCATCATTCAGATTCTGCTTTCCTATGTTCTGCCCTTTGTCATCATCTACTTCCTGTTCTCCTTCCTGATGAAGAATCTGGGCAGCAAAATGGGCGGCGGCATGAACATCGGGCAGAGCAAAGCCAAGGTCTATATGGAGAAGGA
>CAJKSU010000224.1 GCA_905202605.1 uncultured Eubacteriales bacterium | reverse complement strand
AGCTCCACGGGCAGGAGGACGAGGCCTATATCGCCGCCCTGCGGGAAAAAATCTCGGTTCCCATCATTCAGGCGTTTCAGGTCGCCTCTCCGGAGGACGTAAAGCGGGCCGAAGCATCCACCGCGGACTATATCCTGCTGGACAACGGCTCCGGCGGCACCGGAAAAACCTTTGACTGGAATCATCTAAAGGGCATCACCCGCCCATTTATTCTCGCCGGTGGTCTTGCGCCGGACAACCTTGCGCAGGCCGTCTCGCAGCTTTCCCCATGGGGGGTAGACCTGTCCAGCGGCGTGGAAACGGACGGTGTCAAGGATCGGGAAAAGGTTCTTGCCGCAGTTCAGGCGGTGCGGTAATTGTCCATTGCACAAAACCGGCTTTCCATGAAGGAAAGCCGGTTTTACCGTTTTGGTCTATTCCCTTATCCCCGCATCCGGCGGAGCCGGACTGTGATCTGACGGAGCTGCTCCAGCGTATACCGGATCTCCTCCGGGGTATTGCTCCAATCCATGCTCAGCCGCAGACTCCCCTGAGCAAGCGCACGGGGAATCCCCATGCTCAGAAGCACATGGCTTGGCTCCAGTGAACCGGCGGAGCAGGCCGATCCTGCGGAGGCGCAGATCCCCGCACCGTCCAGCAGCAGGAGCAGGCTCTCCCCTTCGACTCCCTCAAAGCTCACGTTCACGATCCCCGGCGCATGATGTTCGGGGCTTTCGTTGAGTTTTACTCCGGGAATGTCCCGCAGCCCCGCCGTCAGCTGCTCCCGCAGCCGCTCCACCTGCTCCATATGCGCAGGCAAACCGGAAATCTCCTCCTCCAGCGCCGCCGCCATGCCCACAATGCCGGGCAGGTTCTCGGTTCCCGCACGCTTGCCGCGCTCCTGCCCGCCGCCCTCGATGAGGCTATGGAGCCGCAGACCCCGGCGAGCATACAGCGCTCCAACGCCCCTTGGGCCATGGAATTTATGAGCGGACAGGGTAAGAAAATCCACCCCGTCCCCGGAGATATCCACCGGGATATGCCCCACCGCCTGAACCGCATCGGTGTGAAACAGCACCCCATGGCTTCTGCACACCGCCGCCAGCTCCCGAATGGGCTGGATGGAGCCGGTTTCGTTATTCACATACATCACGCTGGCCAGTGCGGTATCCGGGCGCAGCGCCGCCTCCAGCTGCATAGGCGAGATGCGCCCCTCGCTGTCGGGACGGAGATACGTCACGTCATAGCCCTGCCGCTCCAGCTTTTCCATGGTATGCAGCACCGCATGATGCTCCATGGCGGTGGAAACAATGTGCCGCTTCCCCAGCTCGGCTCCGATCATTGCGGCGGGGAGAATCGCCTGATTGTCTCCCTCGCTGCCCCCGGAGGTAAAATACAGCTCTCCGGGGCTTGCGTCCAGCAGATGGGCAATGGACTCTCTGGCCTCCCCCAGCCTGCGGGAGGCCTGCTGACCCAGCGCATGAAGGCTGGAGGGATTGCCATAGTCCTGTTCCATGGCGTCCAGCATGGCGTCACGGGCGGCGGGCATGATCTTTGTGGTGGCGGCGTGGTCTAGATATACGGTCATAGGAACACTCCCGAATTACAGTTTTACTGCCGCAGCCAATGCCGCAGACATGGAAAAAGGCCCCGCTGCCGGACTGGCAGCGGGGAAATTGCGCCTGTGCTCAGTTCTTGGGATTGCAGATGCCGCAGATATCCACGTTGACCGCCGCAACCTTCAGGCCGGTCATGGACTCCACTGCAGTGATCACCGCATCCTGAATATTGGATGCCACCGCAGGAATGTCGCTGCCATAGGCAATGACCACAAAGCACTCCACCGTTACCACTTCGTTATCAATGGACAGCTTCACGCCCTTTGCCATGTTCTTTCTGCCCAGCAGCTCCGCCAGATCGGCAGTAAAGCTGGAGGAAAGTCCATAGACGCCCTCCACATCGCTGATGGCCAGCGCCGCAATGGCAGCGACAACTTCTTCGGAAATATTCACAGTGCCTTTTTCCACGGGCTGCACCAGATACTCTTTTGCTTCGCTCATAATGAGATCCTCCAGTCTTGGGCAAATCGTTGCCCCGTCTTTTGTTCATTGTATCATATTTTTGAGAAAATACAATCACTTTACTTCAATAATTTTCAGATCAGAGGGGCTGTAATCGCTCTGGGTCGTCACAATATCGCAGATTTGGGCGACTGCCTCGGCGCCAAGTCCCTCCTCCGGAGCCGCCACCGCCACAGAGACGCCGCTTTCGCTCATATACGCTACGCAGTCCTCATAGCCCTTGGAAATCACCAGCCCCTCAATCTCCGCCTCCTTGAGCGCCGTGTTGACCATGCTCTCCAGCTGCGCGGAGGCGGAGGAGGCTGCCTGATCGTCTGCGCCGGTTTCATAGGCGATCGTCTCCTGCAGCAGCTCCACGGCGCTGTCTCTGGACTCCTGCCGCGCCAGTCGAATGGTAGAAAAATAGTCGCTGACTGTGGTATCGGTGGTGGCCTGAGTCAGGGTAGCGTCATAATCGCTGCTTTCGTCCAGCACCTCTACATCCTCGGTAATCGCATCCACCGAGGTCACGCCGCTGCCATCCCCCGCCGTTTCTGTGTTCTCCTGCGCCTCCTGAAGCAGCGCCGTATCCAGTGTATCCGCCAGCTCCGTCTCTCCGGATGTCGCTTGGGTATCCCGATGGGTAGACCAGTTGAGGTACACGCCCACGCACACGAACAGAAGCACTACGCCGACCTCCGCATTGCGCTTCCACAGCTTGGTTGTTGTATTTGTCATAATGCCCTCCTTTAATTACGCTCAGGAAGCGCTGATTGATCCGCAGACACGTTTATTCCGCGCTTCCCATACAAACGGTGATACGATCCATGCCCAGACCTGTGGCACAGGCAATGGCCTCCTTGATTGCCAGCACTACCTGAGGATGCTGCGCCCCCTGACACACCACCACAGCCCCTCGAAAGGACGGGCAGCTGCTGCGCAGGGTCACCGGCGAATCCGCTCCATCCTCCCGTGCAAAAACCGTCTGGGACTGGCTCTGACTGGAATCGCCGCTTTCTGATTGGCTGAGGTCCGTCTGATACACGGTCTGCCCATGATCCTCCAGCGTCAGGAGCAGCTGCACCTCCCCGGCTCCTTCAATCCCCCGAAGCAGCTGCTCCAGAGACGCAGTGAACTCCATCAGGGAAAAGTCCGTCTCCTGCTCCCCTGCCCCCTGCGGAACGCTGACCTCCTCCTTTTCCGATTTTCCGGGCAGCAGCAACAGCAGCACCCCAATTGCCAAAATCAGTGCGGGCCAGCGCAGCTTGCTCCATCCCGGTGGCAGCTTTATTCTCTCCAAGCTCTTCACATTTGCAACCACTCCTGTCTCTCAGCCGGAATTCCCAAATCTCTGGCAATTTCTTCGGTCAGCGTCTCCCGCTGTGTCTGGTTAGCGCTGCTCCGGATGGTCGCTGACCATGGCACGGGATAACGATTCTGGAGCCGCAGGGTCACCTCCGTCTCCAGAGAAACTCCCATGGCTTGGGCTTTGTCCAATATATATGACCGCGCCGCGTCGGATATGAGTTCCTCCAGCATTTCATTGGCCTGCTGATCCACCTCGTCAGCCTCTCTCCACTGGGTAAAGCCGTTTCGTGCCAGCTCCTGGGCGGCTGCCGCCAGATTCAGTTTCCCCAACGGGGACACAAGGCACACCAGCATCAGCAGCCCTGCCCCCAGTCTGGCGCCCCGACCCGCCCCGGACTTGGGCGCCAGCTTTCGGATCAGCGCCGCCAGAATCGCCGCTGCGGTCAAGCGTAGTAAATAGGTTTTCATCCGCCGATCCCTCCCAGAAAGCAGACACAGCCGATCATCACAAGCAGCGTGCAAACGCCTGTTACTGCGGTAATCAGCCCAACTGCCCCGGCCATAGCCTCCACCAAGCCAGACAGTGTTTTTTCACCAGAGGCCGCCGAAGCCGCCGCCGTGCATTTCAGCATCAGATAGCTGCATCCGGTCTGCAAAAACGGCCCGATGCTCACCGCCAGCACCCCCAGCAGTCCCAGAATGCCCAGACTTCCCCGGATCAGTCCGGCGGATACCAGAAGCGTTTCCGAGGCATCTGCAATGATGCTGCCCACCACCGGCACCGCCGTGGAAATGGTCAGCTTGGCGGCACGGATGGCGGCGGAATCCGCGCTTCCGCTGATGACGCCGGTGAGAGAAAGATAGGCAGTAAAACCGATGATCACAAATTTCAGCGCCATAGTGATCAG
>CAJKSU010000223.1 GCA_905202605.1 uncultured Eubacteriales bacterium | reverse complement strand
TTTTCCAACGTTGGATTATCCAATGTTGGATTTTCCAATGTAGGTAAATCCAATACAGGTGGCTGCGGCTGCTCGTAAATGATATAGTCTGCGCCCCGCAAGCGTCCTTTCTCGTCGCGTTCGCGGATGCGGACGATATACCCGGCTTTTTCAAGCTCCCGTACCGCTTCGCGTATCGCGTCGATTTTCTCCCGGTTGATGCGCGACAGCCCCGCAAGGGTATAGTCCCAGTTGTCCGGCAGGGATAGCATTTGCGAAAGCAGCCCCTTTGCTTTCAAGGTCAAGCCCCTGTTGCGTAGATGGTGGTTGCTCATTACGGTATAGCCGCGGTTTCGTTCTACACGGAAAACTGCCATTGTTCTTCACTCCTTTGCTGTGGTTTTGTTACGCAGTAGAAGCACGTTTTTAAGGGAAAAGGTATAAACACCTTACCCCGTCAAAACCGCGCCCCAAAAGCCGCTTGCTGCAAGGCTTTTTCCGGCTCTACTGCGTAACATGGGGGCATGAAAAAGCGGCGTTTCTGTTCTCCCCGGTGGGGAGTGAGAAACGCCGCCTGTGCGGTACGCTTATGTTTTGAAAATAGCTTGTCCTATCGTTTTTTGCTGATATGTTGTTCTTACGCAGTCGTACCATCTGCGGCCAGATCCTCCGTCAGATCTGCAATTACATCGCCCTTCACTGCCATAGATGCGGCATTCCAGGGAAAGCCGGAGGCTGCTGCGGGATATACGCCTGTGGTGTGATCTACAAAGTAGGCGTCAAATCCCGCTGTCTTGATGTCCTTTTCCGATAGGTTTCGGGTAAGCTGATGCACGATGGCGCCGATCATCTCCAGGTGACCCAGCTCCTCTGTGCCAATATCCGTCAGTAAGCCCTTTAATTCAGAATAGGGCATGGCGTATCGCTGGCTCAAATATCGCAGCGATGCGCCAAGCTCCCCGTCCGGGCCACCATATATCAATAAACTACGATGAAGCATATAAGGATTAGGGAAGAACAAACCGATAATGAACTGCGAGTGTGTTTTTGGCTTTATCCCAATCAATCCTATCGCATATAGAGTGGATGGCTTCACATTTCTGCTCCAGAGTAGAGGAGCTGTTGGTGAGAGTCTTCGCAGCGGATCGGATAGCAGTGCATACCGGTTGAGGTGTGGCACTATCTGCGATTCTTTTCTCGGCTTCAGATATGCGCTGGTCTGCGTCCTGGATTTGCCGGAGCGTGATGGCCTTGGCGGCGGCATACTCCTCCAAGGATTCCGCGCCGGCGAGGTATGCGTCCCGAAGGCGTTCCATACGTTTTTGTATCCCGGCCTTATGCTGCTGCAAAAGGGATAGTTCATCGGCAGCATTTGAGCTTGTCTGCCTGATATTAAAACTCAACGGCTCAGAGGCTGTGGCATCAGCCCGGAGCCTGGCAAGGATAGATTCCTTTAGGGCATCACCGGAGATATGCTGAGAGGTTTTGCAGCGGCCGCGTACATAGTTGTTACATTTCCAGTAGTTGGGCTTTGCAAAAACCATAGTGCCACCGCAGGTGGCACAGCGGACAACACCCGAGAGCCAATCCTTGCCGCTGCCCAGGGGACGACCATGGTACTTGTGCATTGCCTTGAGCTGGGAAATGCGGTCTTGGGCGGCGTTCCAGATGTTGCTATCCACAAGAGGCTGATGCTTTCCGTCCACCACCAGAATATTGGGATCATCGTAGTTTCTGCGGGTACGTCCGGCAGGATTCCAGCGCAGCTTTCCTATATACACGGGATTGCGGAGTATGTATTCCACAGCGCGGTTATCAAAGGCGGAGCCGCGATGGGTTTTGATGCCCATATCATTGAGCCAACGGGCGATGGGAAAGAAACCCTGTCCGGAGAGAAAGCGGCTGAACATCTCCCGGACATAGGAGGCCTCCGGCTCCAAGGGGACAAGAATGCCGTCCTGAGCGGCATAGCCAAAGGATGGAGTAGACTGCAGCTCACCCCGGCGGTGCTTTTCCTCCATGCCGCGCTTGACATCCTCCGCCAGATTGATGGAGTAGTATTCGTCCATGGCCTCGATCATGGCCTCCATGATAATGCCCAGCTTGCCCTCAGCAATGGGCTCCTTGATGGAGATAACCTCAATGTGGAGCTGCTTGCGTAGGATGGATTTGTAGAGCACGGCGTCGTCCCGGTTCCGGGCGAAGCGGGAGAACTTCCACAGGAGAATGGCATCGAAAGGCTTAGGCTTCTGCTTGGCCGAGCCGATGAGGCGGCGGAACTCATCGCGCCCGGTGACCCGGCGGCCGGACTTTGCCTCATCCACGAATACAAACTCATCCGGTACAATATAGCCGTTGGCGGAGCCCCACTTGCGAATCTCCACCAGCTGGGAGGCGGGGGAGAGCTCCACCTGATCGTCGGTAGATACGCGGATATAGGCGGCGGCCAGGCGGCAATCCTCAGGAGACATGTATTTCGCTCCCTTCAAATTGCCTGCGTTCCTCGGCTCTATCTATTTCCCGGCAGAGCTGCTTTACTGCCGCTGCGGTGAGGTGCAGGCCATGCCGCCTGTTCAGCACATGAGTGATGAGGCCGGGGAGCCAGCCGTATGCATGGAAGCGGCGAAAATCCTCAAGGATAGAGGGGGAGAGCGTGTCTTTCATTCGAATCACCTCAAACTGGTAATATTTATTTAAAGGCAATTATCCGATGTACCTCATTTATTCATAAAGAATCTTTTTATGCTGCCATGGTTGATCTGCAATTGATAAAGGATACTGCCAGATGTTTCTATAGCTATCCTTTTTTGTGGAATATATACAGTTTATCACAATAAAATTTGGAATGCAAGCGAAAAAGTGATGAATTGATCGAACAGAACAAAACCGCGCAGAAGCTACTGGTGGAGCTGGTGGAGAAAACGGAGGCAAAAATCTGAATGCTCTTACCATGGCGCCAGGCGCGTGCGAAGGGGAAAAAGCCGGAAAGTATGGGTCGGGAACGGCATAGGAATGAAGGAGGTGATTTTGCATGGCAAGAAAGCAATGGGAACCCATCACTTTAAAGGCTTATGTGAAGACAAGGGACGGCATTGAGGTGGATGTGGACACTCTCACTCCGGAGCAGAAGCGAAAATTTGCCACGCATATGAAAATTACCTACTTGAACGCTCTGTTCCGGGGCCAGGCGGTGTTTTGCCGGGCGGGACACCGTGGGCATGACCGAGACGGCCATCTTGAAGACCGCCGCTCACGAGCTGACCCACTTCATCCAGGCCAACAGCGCCCAGTATGAGGCGCTGAAGTCCTTCGTGGTAAATAAGCTGACCCATGAGGAGGGCGTGAGCTTTGAGGACCTGGTGGCGGACAAGCAGCGCCGGGAGCCGGGCCTTGAGTACGACGAGGCCGTGGACGAGGTGGTGGCCGACGCCTGCGAGATGATGCTGGGGGACAGCACGGTGGTGGAGCAGCTGGCAAAGGAAAACCGCAGCCTGGCGGAAAAAATCCGGGACTGGCTGCGGGAATGGGTGGAAAACCTGAAGATCGCCCTGGAGGGCCTGCAGGCGGACCGCACGGAGAGCCGCGCCATGATGCAGTACGCCCGAGAGCTGCAGGAGATTTGGGACAACGCCCTGATAGCGGCGGCGAGGAACAACCGGCATACTGAAACCGTAAGCGGAGGAGCGGACGTAAAGGAATCTGCGTCCGTCAGAGATCTTGGCGACGGACGTAAGTATGTGAAGGCGGATCGGCAGGTCCTCTTTGGGAACGACCAGGAAAGCTGGAGCGAACAGCTGGAGGATTATATCAACGGAAAGATCCGCAGGGGGCAGGACGTGCGCCTGATTGCGGAAGACGGAGATGTTCTCCTGCTGACGCGCACCTCGGCCGGAAAGCTGAGCGACAATCACACCAGCGACGGGCGAACCATGAGCGATGCTGCGTTCGAGAGAAAGGCCAATGCCGCCGCGCATATTGACGAATTAGTGGAGGTGTCCTCCAAAGGCAAAAAAACGGTAATAGACAAAGACGCCCGCCATGGGGACATGGCGAGCGGCGGTTGGAATTATCGAACGGCTTACTTCATGGATTTTGATGGGAAGTATTACAAAACGACCATATCTGTCGCTGAAGGGACAGGCGGAAGCATTGTCTATAATGTGGGGCATATGAAAGAAGAAGCGTTCCCCAAAATTAAGGGCTCTTATGCCGAAAAAGGCAATGGCCCGCGGGGGAACACTTCCACTAATAGTATACGCCAATCCTCCGAGAATAGTCAAGCAGAAAATTCCGGTAAGATTCAAAACCAGTGTAGGACTACAATACATATTGGACAAGTGAATAAAAAGATATGAAGGATAT
>CAJKSU010000222.1 GCA_905202605.1 uncultured Eubacteriales bacterium | reverse complement strand
AAGAATGGTATAATACACACATAATGAAACCGTGAGCCTTGAAGCAGTCCAATGGGCAAAACGGTGGCTTGCTTTTTATAGCCCCATCTTGTTTTTGGCGCTGCTTCCTAATGGCTGTAGCCTGTATGGGGCGCTTGAAGTTTGATTCGCAATGGACTGCTGTGCAGGAAGGGATTGGAATGGCCAAAAGAGAGATACTGATTGTAGATGATTCTAAATTTAACAGGGAACTGCTGATGGACATTCTGGGGGATGGATATTGCTATTGGGAAGCGTCCGGCGGAGAAGAGGCCATTTCATGCTTCTATGACCACCCCAATATTGCGCTGGTGCTGCTGGATGTGGTCATGCCGCATATCAACGGCTTTGAGGTGCTGGAACGAATGAACCAGTACCGGTGGATCGACGAGGTTCCGGTCATTGCGATTTCCACCGAGCATGCTGGTGACTTTATGGAGCAGACATATAACCTTGGTGTAACGGATTATCTGCAGCGTCCCTTCCATGCTCTGGTGGTGCGTAGAAGGGTAGAGAATACGTTGAAGCTCTATGACCGGCAAAAGCACCTGACCCGGCTCCTGTCGGAGCAGACACGGGAGAAGGAGAAGATCAGTCACCAGCTGGTGGACGTATTTGGAAGCGTAATCGAAGCAGATTATGGAGATAAGAGCAAGCACGTTCTGCATGTGCGCATGTTTACGGAGCGGCTGCTGCATCAGCTGGCTAAGAAAACGGATCGCTACCATCTGACGGAAACGGAGATTCAGCAGATTTCCATGGCCTCGGCACTCCATGATATTGGAAAGCGTTTTATTCCCAAGGAGATTTTGGAGAAGACCACAAGGCTTACGGCGGAGGAATATGGAATTGTTAAGACTCATACCACAGCAGGCGCGGCGTTTTTAAAGGAACTGCCCGGCTGGAAAGAGGAACCGTTTCTGGATACTGCCTACGAAATTTGTCTGTGGCATCACGAGCACTGGGACGGAAAAGGCTATCCCGATGGCCTGAGAGGAGATGCTATCCCCATTTCAGCACAGGCGGTGTCACTGGCAGATGCGTATGATGCGCTGATTTCGCCCAGACGGTATAAGCCGGCGCTGGATCATGATACAGCGTTGCGCATGATTTTGAAGGGGGACTGCGGGGCATTCAATCCCCTGCTGATCAAGTGCCTGATAGAGATCAGCAAGGAACTGAGTCAGAGAAGCGAACCGCTGGCGGAGGACGTGGCAGATTCCAGCTATTATCGGAGCCTTTCTGCGGAAGTGCTACGGAAGGACGGCTTGCCGGGGGAAACGCTGCCCCAGCGAATTCTCAACTATGAGCGGGAGAAAAAGAAGTTCTTTGCATCCCAGTGCGGCGGCATTCAATTTGAATATGATGTGCCAAAGAATCAGCTCAGCGTAATCAATTGGATGGAACGGCCTGCGTGCAGGAGGATAACCGATACGCTGGAGCGGGTGGGAGAGATGCAGCTGCTGGGCAGTGCGGACTGCGCGCGCCTGAAGCGCTATGTGGCGGCACTTACGCCGGAAATGCCGGAGTGCTGCATGGACACCCATTTTTCAATCAGCGGTGAGGAGCATGCGGTACGGGTTACAGTGCGTGTGATCTGGTCAGATGAAAAGGCCGGACAGCGGATTTTCGTGATAGGGGTGCTCCAGCCTCAGGATATCGAGCATTCCGGAGGTATCTTGATGGAAATCAACATGGGAAATGCGCCCCAGATGGCGGAGTATATGAAGCACCTCCGGAAAATCTACGATATGGTTCGACTGGTGGATCCCCGAAAATCCGTGGTACTTAAAATCAACGAGGATGGCAGCCTGATGCCGCTGGAGCGCGACTGTCATTCAGTTTGGGGCCGTGATACAAAGTGCAGAGACTGCCTGTCGGGGCGGGCGTTTACCCGTAAGGGGCTGGTCAGCGATTTGCTGTTCACTGAGACAAACGTCTATCACGTGCTCGCACAGTATGTGGAAATCAACGGACAAGCCTGTGTGCTGGAGCTGGTGTCCCGCTTGGAAAACGGGCGATGGCTGGACAACGATGGGAAACGGCTGGTGCTGGAGGATGGACGTGCGGAGGAAGAACAGATTTATCGTGATCCGCTGACCGGAGCGTATTCCAGACACTATCTGGAATACTATCTACCCCATCGGCTGGGACAGGACAGCGTGATGCTCGTTGATGTGGATGATTTCAAGAATATCAACGATATCTATGGCCATTTGGCTGGAGATCAGGCATTGTGCAGTATTGCGGATGCGATTTCCTCCTGTATTCAAGAGACGGACGTACTAATTCGCTATGGCGGAGATGAATTCCTGCTGCTGATGCCGGATATTCCTGAACAGGAAATACCGGAAAAGGAACAGGAAATCCGGGAGGCGGTGCGCAAGGCTACGGTACAGGGTTATCCGGAACTGCACATGTCGGTGAGTGTAGGCGGAGTTTATGGCGAAAGCCGGCTGGAGCGTGCCATTGTTAAAGCGGATCGCAGAATGTACCGGGATAAGGCGCGCAAGGAGCGAAAGCGCGGAGACACCGCAGAGACAGAATGACAAAATGGCGCTGCCGCAACGTGGGGTGCGGCAGCGCCATTGGCGTTTATGATGGATGACTGTCGGAGCAGGGCTAAGGCAACACCGCACAATTGCGTCTGCGACCTTCAGCGGAGGCTTTTACGCTGGAAATTCGTTATTTTTTCTTGAAATACACAAAGTATTCCTGCGAAAAACTGCCTTTTTCCACCGCAAAATCGCCAGCTGAATGCTCTTGCCGAATTATGCGGTATTGCCCTAAAAAAGAGTTCCCCCTTGACTGAATACCCGATAATACATCTGCTCACGGGTGGAGGTAATCAGTTCCTCCACCTGCCGGTACAGCGCTGGATCCTCAAACAGCTGCACCAGCGCCGGATGGAACATGCGCCCGGCATTGCTGCGCATGTCCGCTGCCATATCCCGCATGGTTTTTCCGGAGCTGTAGGTTCGTCCAACGGAATCGGTGGCGGCATCAATACAGTCGGCGCAGGTGATAATCTGATAGATAATGGCGTTTTCCACACCGCTGTAGGAGATATCGGCGGGATAGCCGCCCTTATCGTCATACCACTTGTGATGATACAACGCTGCCTCGGCGTATAGGCGGGTCGAGGGGCGGTTGCGCAGTACGCTCCAGCCCATGGCGGGGTGTACCTTAATCAGCTCAAATTCACCGGGAAACAGCATGCGGTTATAGAGACTAATGGTATCCATAAAGAACATCTTGCCGGTATCATGGAAGAAGCAGCACTGGGTGAGAAAATCCCGAAGCCGGTCAATGGAATGAGCCAGCATTTCTGGAGTTTCGCAGCCGGAGCAGTCCAGCAGCTGATCCGGATCATTCTGATACAGCGCATCGAGAATACAGCGGGAAATGCGGGCGGTCATATTGCAATGGACATACAGGGTAGGCTGAGTTGCTATGAGAATGTTTTCATAGTAATCATGGAAGCTGATGCCGCCGTTTACTTCCACATAGTCCGCCAGAATGTAGCTGCTGAAGCGCTGGAGTGTGTGATAGGCGCCCTGATCTCTTGCACCCCTGATATATTCAAAGGTACGCCGCTGTTCCTTTTGCATAAAGTCCTGACATTCCGGAATTCGCTCCGGATGTTCCCGGCACATCCATGTAAGGAACACAATGGGTAGCAGATTGCTGTCAGCAGACATAAAATCATACCGCTGCATATCGCAGCTGGCGGCCTGCTCCTGATAAAACTGAATCAGCGACTGAAAATCGATGCGGCACAGATGGAAGTCAATGCTTCGCTTACAGGAACGAATGTAGCTGATATCCGCCCGATGGTTGTCGGGGTGCGTTTCTACATATGCCATAGCACGCTGCACCGCATCATCCAGCACCAGAAGAATATCTCTGGGTGTTTCGTGCCAGTAGAGAAACTCATGGACGGCAGCCAGATAGTTGTAGGCGGAGAAAATATCAAAATCCCAATCCTTGTTTGGAACTGCTGCCTGAAAATCGGGATTAGTAAGCCGTGCAATGTGCGTCTTGTAGCATTGGAGCTGCTTCCGAATCAGTGTTTCGTCATAATACAGCCGCTCATAGGCGGTGGCACTGAACAACTCCATGGTGAGAAGCTCATCCTGCTGCTTGGCGTCCAGTCTGGTGTACAGGGAAAGATCATTTAGCAGCGGAAGCATCTTCTCATTGCATTCAAGAATACAGTCCCGGTAGGTCTTCGAAAGGGAATCGGTGATTTGCCCACGGTCATACATCTGGAGCACATTATAGGCCAGCGTCTGCCGCCGGAACAGGCAATGAATGTATTTTTGAATATGC
>CAJKSU010000221.1 GCA_905202605.1 uncultured Eubacteriales bacterium | reverse complement strand
GAGCCATCGACGACGCGGGAGGTGGGTCGGCCTATGCCGACCCGGAGGGGTTCTTTCCATCGTTCCGCAGGGATACCTTCGCCGCCCCATCGGGGGGGCGAAATCACCCCCACCGACCACTAGCCCTACCCGCAAAAAAAGAGGCGCTGCATCCGCAGCACCTCTTTTTCGTCTATTTCTTGTAATACCGGCACCGCCGGGCGCGCTTCCGCTTCTTCCGAACGGAATGAATCAGTGCAATGGCCAGCGCCAGCGCAATCACCCCAATGGTCACTGCCATCATTGTCGTGGTGTCCTCGGAATCCCCGGTTTTCACATTCAGCCACAGGGAATCCATCAGCTGGTTGGTGTCCGTGGGCAGATAATAGAACGCCTCCGACCGGGCAAGGGTCTCCTCGCTGGGATAGGCGATTTCATTGTCCGCCATCTCCGGGTCCATATATTCCTTTGCCGCGTCCTCGGTGGCGGAGTAGCCCAGATAGTCCAGATTCTCCCCGCAGATTTCCGGCTCCAGCAGGAAGTTGATATACGCCTCCGCCTCCGCCTTGTGCTCAGCATTGCCGGGAATCATCATGCAGTCAATGAACAGGTTGAAGCCCTCCTCCGGGAAATAGAACCCCAGATCCGGGTTGTCCTCCAGCATGGTCAGGTAGTCGCCTGCATAATAGGGGGCGATCCACGCCTCCTCGCGGGTCATTTTGTCGAAAATCTGATCCATAACATACTGCTGCACCACCGGCTTCTGCTGCCCCAGCAGGGCGGCGCAGTCGGTAAGCGCCACCGCATCCGTGGTATTGAGGGAGTAGCCCAGCCGGGACTCGGCAATGGCGAAGGCATCCCGGTTGTTGTCGAACACCAGGATTTTCCCGGCATATTTCTCGCTCCACAGCAGATCCCATGAGCCGATATCCGCCTCGTCCACATACTTCTTATTGTAGATCACGCCCACCGTACCCCATGTGTACGGAACGGAATAGGCGTTGTCCGGGTCATAGGCGGTGTTCTTGAACGCCTCATTGACATACGAATAGTTGGGAATGTTGTCAAAATCTAGCGGCTGCACCAGTCCCTCGTCAATCAGCCGCCCCGCCATATAGTCGGAGGGAATAATGATGTCGTAGGAGGAGCCACCGGTTTTCAGCTTGGTATACAGGCTCTCGTTGGTGTCGTAGGTCATATAGTTGACCTTGATGCCCGTGGCCTCGGTGAACGCAGCGTTCACGTCAATACAGTCGTCAGAGCCGTCGGAGATATACTGTCCCCAGTTGTAGACGTTGATGGTCACGCCGGAATCGGCTGCCTCCGCCTTGGGGGTCAGCAGTCCCGCAAGACCGGGCAGCAGCACTGCGCCCGTCAGGACAGCAGAGAGCATGCGGGTCATTCTTTTCATGCGGCGCCCTCCTCTCCCCGATGCTTCCGCCGGGAGGCGGTGCGCTTGGAATCCCGGAGCTGGAGCAGGTTCATCAGCACCATCAGCGCCAGAATCACTAGGAACAGCAGCGTAAACAGCGCATAAATCTTCGGCTGCAGCGGCTTCTTGGTGTAGTTGTAGATCTCCACCGGCAGGGTCACAAAGCTGGGGCCATACACAAAGTAGGAGATCACGAAATCATCGAGGCTCATGGTAAACGCCATCAGTGCGCCGGATACCACCCCCGGCAGAATCTCATGAATGACCACCTTGAAGAACGACTGTACCGGGGTGCAGCCCAGATCCAGCGCCGCCTCCTGAAGATCGGGATCCATCTGGGTGAGCTTGGGCATCACCGAGAGGATTACATAGGGCATGTCAAAGGTGATATGGGCAATGAGCAGGGTGGTAAAGCCCATCACGTGGTTCCTTTTCAGCACCGTCCCCACAAAGGCGAACAGCAGCGCCAGCGAAACGCCGGTGACAATGTCCGGGTTGGTCATGGGGATGTTGGTCAGGGTCATGGCCAATGCCTTGGGGCGCCGGCGCATGGAGTGGATGCCCACTGCGGCCATGGTGCCGAGAATGGTAGACAGAATTGCCGCCACCACTGCCACCAGTACGGAGTTCCCCAGCAGGGGCAAAAGGGTATGATCCCGGAACAGCGCCTGATACTGCCCCAGCGTAAAGCCCTCCCATGTGGCAACATCGGTGCCGGAATTGAAGGACGCCACGCCCAATACGATCATGGGCAGATACAGGAAAATGAAAATCAGGACGGTAAAGACCTTGCAGAACTTTTTCACGGCGCCATTACCCCCTTATCTTCAGGCTCATCACTGGAGAAGTGGTTCATAATGCCGATGCAGATCAGTACCATTACCATCAGCACCAGACTCAGGGCAGCGCCCAGATTGGGATTGTAGGCGGTTTTGAACTGGCTCTCCACCACGTCGCCGATGAGCACCGTGCCGGTGCCGCCCAGCTTCTGAGAGATATAGAAGGTGGAGACTGCGGGAACAAACACCATGGTAATGCCGGAGACGATCCCCGGAATGCTCAGGGGCAGCGTCACCCGCCGGAACACCTGAGAGCCGGAGCAGCCAAGATCCTGCGCCGCCTCCTCCAGCTTGGGGTCGATCTTCATAATCACCGTGTACAGCGGGGTAATCATATAGGGCAGATAGTTGTAGACCATGCCCAAAATCACCGCGCCGTTGTTCCTGACCAGAGGCAGCGGCCCGATGCCGATGGCGCCCAGCACATGGTTGATGATGCCGGTGTCATCCAGCAGGGAAACCCATGCCAGCGTCCGGAGCAGGAAGCTCATGCACATGGGCAGCATCACCAGCATGGAGAGCATTCTCCGCCAGGTATCGCCGGCATTGGCGATACAGTAGGCTACCGGATAGCCGATCACCAGACAGATGAGGCTCGCCGCCGCCGAAAGGCCGATAGACCGCAGGAAAATGGGCAGATACGTCCCCATGCGGGAGAGATTTTCCAGCGTGAACGCCCCGGTCGCCGAGTCGGTAAAGGCATAATACACCACGATTCCCAGCGGAACCAGCGTAAAAATAACCATCCAGACAAGGTAAGGACCGGCAAGCAGCTTATTCTTCATCGCCTTCGCCCTCCGGATCCTCCTCCATCTCGTCGTATTCGGCGCTGTAGGAGCTGTAATCGCCGAACTGCTCGGAGTAGCTGCTCTTCTTCATAATATGAATGGCGTCGGGATCCAGGCTGATGCCGATGGTTTCGCCCACATAGTGGACGTCGGTGGTCTGAATCAGCCATTTGAAGCCCTCCACGTCCACAAAGGTATCATAGAACGTTCCCTTGAAGATCACGTTGGTGACAAGGGCGGTAAGATACCCCGCAGCGGGGGCGACAATGTCGATGTCCTCCGGGCGAATGACCACGTCCACCGGCTCGTTCTTTCCGAAGCCCTTGTCAAGACACTGGTACTGATGCCCGAAGAATTCCACCAGATAATCCTTGCGCATAATGCCGTCAAGGATGTTGCTTTCGCCGATAAAGTCCGCCACAAAGGCGTTTTTCGGCTCGTTGTAAATATCCACAGGAGAACCGATCTGCTGGATGTTGCCCTTGTCCATGACAACAACCGTGTCGGACATGGCCAGCGCCTCCTCCTGATCGTGGGTAACATAGATAAATGTGATCTCCAGCGCCTGCTGGATTCGCTTCAGCTCATTCTGCATATCTTTCCGAAGCCGCATATCAAGCGCACCAAGAGGCTCGTCCAGAAGCAGAACCTTGGGCTGATTCACCAGCGCACGGGCAATGGCAACACGCTGCTGCTGACCGCCGGACAGGCTGGTCACCTTGCGGTTGTGGAAGCCCTTCAGGCTGACGATTTCCAGCATCTCCGACACCCGTTTGTCAATTTCGTCCTCCGGGAGCTTGGAAACCCGAAGACCAAAGGCAATGTTGTCGTATACATCCAGATGCGGGAACAGTGCGTATTTCTGGAATACGGTGTTGATTTTGCGGCGATAAGGCGGAACCTCGTTGATCCGCTGCCCATCGAAAAATACGTCCCCAGACGTCGGCTTCTGGAAACCTCCAATGATGCGAAGGGTAGTGGTTTTGCCGCAGCCGCTGGGACCCAGCAATGTGAGAAATTCACTGTCATTGATAGTAAGATCAATGGAATTGAGAACCTGCTCCCCGTCAAAGCTCATTGAGACGTTCTGGAGACGAATGAGTTCTTTTGCCATTTATCCTCCCCCGTTCTTTCAAAAAAATTACCCGCCGTCCAGCAGGTTTTCCCGCCAAAGCGATCAGGCAATCTTATTATAAGTATCGTGTGGGGAATGTCAAGCGAAATTGTAGAGAACGGGACATTTTTGGAGAATTCGATAAGAGCGGGGGACTCAGACGCCCCGCAGATACCAATATCATTGAAATTTCTCCGCAGACCC
>CAJKSU010000220.1 GCA_905202605.1 uncultured Eubacteriales bacterium | reverse complement strand
AACCACTACCTCATGAGCAAGAAGGAGATCGAGAACAAGATCGCCACCCTCACCGGCGGACGTGCCGCCGAGGAGCTGACCACCGACTCCTACACCACCGGCGCCTCCAACGACATTGAGCAGGCCACCAAGCTGGCCCGCGCCATGATTACCCGCTACGGCATGAGTCAGGATTTCGATATGGTGGCGCTGGAAACGGTCACCAACCAGTACTTGGGCGGCGACGCCTCTCTGGCCTGCTCCGCAGAAACACAGGCGGAAATCGACCGTCAGGTGGTGGCTCTCGTGAAGAAGCAGCACGCCAAGGCCATCGAGATTCTGTCGGAAAACCGGGAAAAGCTGGACGAGCTGGCTCAGTACCTCTATCAGAAGGAAACCATCACCGGCGAGGAGTTTATGAAGATCCTCAATGCGTAACATCTTAATCACCACGCTGGAGGCCCCCTTGTCAGCAAAGCTGACATTCCCCCTTTCAGGGGGGAACAAATGGCTTGCTCCTCGGCTCCCCAGTAAGGGGAGCTGTCAGCGGCCTGAGCCGCTGACTGAGGGGTTCCCCAAACAGTTAAGGGCGTGCCGCACCTTCCGTGCAGCACGCCCTTTCATTTCATCTTCCGTCCCGGAGGGACACCTTTACCGCCCCTTAGGGGCGATTTCACTCGGCGACAGCCGAATTTCACATTGCGAAGCAATATTTCACCCCGAACAGGGATTTCATTGCCCCTGAAGGGGGCTTCTCCGCTGGAGATCGTAGAGCTTCTTATAAATTCCGCCCTGCTGGAGCAGCTCCTGATGGGTTCCCTGCTCCCGGAGGCGACCCTTGTGCATGACCATGATCTTGTCGGCATGTTGAATGGTGGAGAGCCGATGCGCCACCACGATGGTGGTGCGTCCCTCCATCAGCCGCTCCATGGCGTCCTGAATCAGGACCTCCGTCTCGGTGTCGATGTTGGCGGTGGCCTCATCCATCACCAGCACCGCCGGATCAAAGGCCAGCGTCCGGGCAAAGCTGAGTAGCTGCCGCTGCCCTGCGGACAGGGTGGAGCCGCGCTCGGTCACCGCCGTCTCATAGCCGTTTTCCAGCCGGGAGATAAAGCCGTCGGCATTGACGAACTTCGCCGCATCCCGGATCTTCTGGTCGGAGATATCCTCCTGCCGAAGCCGGATATTGCTCTGAATGTCGCCGGTGAACAGGAACACGTCCTGCTGCACCTGCCCCACCGCATGGCGAAGCGCATGCACATCCATTTCCCGGATATCCACGCCATCGATGGTGATTTTGCCCTTCTGGATGTCATAGTAACGCCCAATGAGGTTGAGGATGGAGCTTTTGCCTGCGCCGGTGGCGCCCACAAAGGCGGCAGTCTGCCCCGGCTCGATCACAAAGCTCACGTCCCGGAGCACCCATTCCTCCCCGTCATAGGAAAACCACACGTGGTCGAACTCAATGCGGCCCTTCACCTGCGGCAAGGCCTTGGGCTGCTGGGGATTCACGATCATCGGCTCCTCGTCCATCAGCGTAAAGATCTTCTCCCCTGCCGCCATGGCCGCCTGTAAGGTTCCGAACTGGTCGGACAGGGACTGGATGGGTTCAAAGAAGGACTTGACATAGCTGGTGAAGATATACAGGGTGCCGATGGACAGCGCCCCATGCATCACCTGTACGCCGCCGAAGCCCAGCACCGACGCCAGTGACACGATGCTGATAAAATAGATTAGCGGACGGAACGTGCCGTATACCACGATCTCCCGGAAGTTGGAGCGGAACAGATCGTCCGAACGCTGCCGGAACTCCCGCTGCTTCTCCTCCTCCCGGTGGAAAATCTGAATGAGCTTCATGGCGGAGAGGTTCTCCGACAGATAGGTGTTCATGGCGGAGACCTTGGTGCGGGTGATCCGGTGGGTGGTGCGGTACAGCCTTGTAAACAGCCCCGTCAGGTAGATCACCAGCGGCAGCAGCACAAAGGAGATCAGCGCCAGCTTCCAGTTGAGATACAGCATCACGCCGGCGTAGCCCAAAATGAGTACGCCGTTTTTCACCATGGTCACAAGGATGGTGGAAAACAGCTCGTTGAGCGTTTCCACATCATTGGTCACGCGGGTAACGATCCGTCCCACGGGCGTAATGTCAAAGAACCGCAGGGACAGCCTGTGAATATGCTCGAACAGCTCCTGCCGAATTTCATAGATGATGTCCTGCCCCAGCTTCTGGAGCATCCACATCTGCACGGCGTTGCACACCGTTCCGATCACCAGAATCATAAGATACATGGCTGAATACCGCACGATCATCGAGAACGTACCGCCTGCGGTGATGGAGTCCATGGCGTTGCCCACCAGCACCGGACGAATCAGGTCGGAAACGGTCACCATCAATGCCAGCAGCAGTGCCAGCGCTACGGTCTTTTTTCGGGGGCGCAGGTAGCGGAGCAGACGCCGCACCACGCCGGGTTTAGTCTTCTGCATGGAGCGCCTCCTTTTCCGCCTGAAGCTGAAGCTCCAGCTGCTGCTGCTCATAAAGCCGGGCATAGCTGCCGTCCAGCTTCAAAAGCTCCGAATGGGTTCCCGCCTCGGCGCAGCGCCCGTCCTCGATCATGAGAATGCGGTCGGCGTTCTGCACCGTGGAAATACGATGGGCGATCAGAATCGTGGTCTTGCCTCTGCGCTGCTTTTTCAGCGCCTCCAATATTCTGGCCTCGGTGTCGGTGTCCACTGCGGACAGCGCATCGTCCAGAATCAGGATCTTTGCATCCTTCATCATCGCCCGCGCAATGGCAGTGCGCTGCTTCTGTCCGCCGGAGAGGGTCACGCCCCGCTCGCCCACCACCGTAGCATACTGGTGGGGGAAATCCATGATATTGTCGTGGACATCCGCAGCCTTGGCGGCGTCCATGGCCGCATTCAGGTCGTTCCAATAGCGGTCATTGTCGCTTTCCCGCTGGCTCATCTCCTGCTCCACATATTCCTCGGCGTCCTCCGCTCCCCGGATGAAGATCTTCGTGCGCTTCTCCTCCATGGGCGGCATATGCTCCATGGTGCGGGTGCCAAAGGCAATATTCGCCTGAATGGTGTCGGAAAACAGCAGATTTTCCTGAGGCACGCAGGCCAGATTCTCCCGCAGTACGCCGATGGGAATGCTCCGGATGTCCTGCCCGCCGATGAAAATCTCTCCCGGCTCCACATTATACAGCCGGGTCAGCAGGCTCACCAGCGTGGACTTGCCGCAGCCGGTGCGCCCCAGAATGCCGATGGTCGCCCCGGCGGGAATCTCCGCAGAGAACCCGGAAAGCACCTCCGGCAGCTCCGGAGCATAGCGGAAGTGCAGATTCCGGAAGGAGATGTCCGAGCCGATGTCGGTGATGGAGCGGTTGGTGTGTCCGTCGTCCGCTACCTCCGGCGCTTCGGCAAACAGTGCCCGCACCCGTTTCCATGACGCGCCGCCCTGAGACAGCATGGTGATGGATTCCCCCGCCGCCAGCATGGGCCACACCAGCGTCATCACGTAGGTGTTGAACGCCACGAACTTCCCCAGCGTAATGTCCCCCTGAATCACCAGATAGCCGCCGTAAAGCAGCGTCAGGCAGGAGGCCGCGCCCACCAATGCATCCAGCAGTGGAAGCACAATGGCCCGGAGCTTTACCACCTTGAGGTTGGCCTGCTGGTTCTCCCGTGCCACCTGCCGGAAGGCCTCCATCTCGTTTTTCTCCTGTACAAAGGCCTTGACCACACGGATGCCGGAAAGGCTCTCCTGCACAAAGTCCGTGAGCTTTCCGAATGCGGCCTGCTTCCGGTCATATCTCCGGCTGATGGCCTTTCCGTAGCGGCTCCCGCCGAACAGAATCACCAGCAGCGGCAGCATGGCAAGGAGTGTCAGCTTGAGATCCACATAGACGATCATTTTAATGAGCACCATAACCGTCATCACCACCGCGTCAAAGGTGGTCAGAATGCCGGGGCCGACTGCCATGCGGATGGCGTCCATGTCATTGCTGAAATAGGCCATCAGATCGCCGGTCTTGTGGTGCTGGAAGAACCGGTTGGACAGCCCGCCCAGCTTTCCATAGAGATCCTCCCGAAGATCCCGCTCCACCCGGCGGGAAGCGCCGAACATCAGCACCCGCCAGCCGAAGCGCATCAGCGACACCACTGCCGCAATGGCGACGATCAGCAGCACGTCGGTCAGCAGCACCCGCAGGGGGAATTCCCCCGCCGTCAGGCCGTCGGTGATGGCGCCGGTGAGCTGGGGAATGTACAGCTCCAGAAAGTCCACGCCCAGCAGGCATAACAGGCCGCCCAGATACTCTCCCCAGTACTTTTTCAGGTAGGAACCCAGCGTGGGTACCTTGGTCATAGGTATCCGCTCCT
>CAJKSU010000219.1 GCA_905202605.1 uncultured Eubacteriales bacterium | reverse complement strand
CTGCTGATTCGGCAGGTGGGCAAGGTAGACGTTGCTGCAATGGATATCCTGCAAAATATGTTTGTGGAAAAGCAGCAGGACTATGTGCTGTCCATCAATGAGACGGATATCGTTCTGGTGAAGCAGGTTCAGCCCAACTGTGACGGCAAGGAACTGGTGAAGCTGGCGCAGAGTATTGAGGAGACGCTGAACTCTGAGATCTTTGTAAAGACTGTCATCGGTATCGGCACCATTGCCAGCCATATCCGGGAACTGGCAGATTCCTATAAGGAAGCACAGACTGCCATTGAGGTGGGGAAGGTCTTCGACACCGAAAAGAGCATCATCAACTACGAAAATCTCGGTCTGGGCCGCCTGATTTATCAGTTGCCCACCACGCTTTGCGAGATCTTCCTGTCTGAGGTGTTCAAGAAAAACTCCATTGATGCGCTGGATCAGGAGACGCTCTTTACCATCAATAAGTTCTTTGAGAACAACCTGAATGTGTCTGAGACGTCCAGAAAGCTGTTTGTACACCGGAATACACTGGTGTATCGACTGGAGAAGATCAAAAAGATTACCGGTCTGGATCTCCGCGAGTTCGACCATGCCATCATCTTTAAGGTGGCGCTGATGGTAAAGAAATATCTGGACTCCAGAGAAATCTATATGCGCTAAAGATCAGCGCAGGAGAGGAACCCTATGTCAAGTAAGAAACGCAAAAAAATGATTTCGATTGTTGCCGCCATTCTGGCGCTGTTGCTGATTATACCAATTGTGGCGCAGATTATCACCGGCCTATCGATGGTGTAAGAGGCGCAATATGGAAGGAAAAATTCGGCGCATTGCTACAGTGCTTGTGGCACTGATGATGGGCGTTGGCATTGGCATGACTTGGAATTATGCCAAAAATGATCAGGCATCCGCTGGGCAGGAGCTGTCTGCCGGAACGGAAAAATATCAGGAAATCATGGATCTGGTGGATCAGTATTTCATCGGCGGCGATGATCTTGATATGACGCAGGTCAATGATGGCATGGCCTCTGGAATCATTTCCGGACTGGGTGACCGCTGGAGCTACTATGTTTCTGCGGAGGACTACCAGAGCTATGTCAACAATATCAACAACGCCTATGTGGGCGTTGGCATTACCATCACTGCGAAGAATGACAATGACAGCAATCTCATTGGCTATGAGGTTACCAAGGTTTCTGCTGGCGGCTCCGCCGAGGAGGCGGGGGTGCATGCTGGGGATATCCTGACAGCGGTGAATGGAACCGCCGTTTCGGATATCACCCTTACCGAAGTGAAAAGCATGGTGCAGGGAGAAGAAGGAACCACTGTGGATCTGACATTTCTCCGGGGAGAGGATACCGTTTCCTTTACGGTGGAGCGCCGTGCGCTGACGGTGATTCCGGCATCGGGACAGATGCTCGATGGCAATGTTGGGTATATTAAGATCGACAACTTTGATGGCGGCTGCGCCCAGACAGTCATTGATTTGGTGGAGCAGCTCCAGTCGGATGGAGCTGCCAGCCTGCTGTTTGACGTTCGGAATAATCCGGGCGGACTGAAAACAGAGCTGACCCGGCTGTTGGACTACCTCCTGCCGGAGGGAACCATTTTCCACACCATCAACTATGCCGGTGAGGAGGAAATTGTGACCTCGGATGCCGACTGCGTGGAGCTGCCTATGGCCGTACTGTGCAATGGCGACAGCTATAGTGCGGCAGAGTATTTTGCCTGTGCGATTCAGCAATATGGCATGGGCAGGGTCATTGGCGAGCAGACCTGCGGCAAGGGCTATTATCAGGTGGGAATGCAGCTTTCTGACGGTAGCTGCATCAATCTCTCCATCGGAAAGTATTTCACGCCCAATGGGGAGAGCTTGATTGATGTGGGTGTTACCCCGGATATGGAAATCACACTGGAGGATGACCTGAAGCAGCAGCTGGCACTGGGCAAGCTGGAACCAAAGGACGATCCTCAGGTGCAGGCGGCGTTGGGTACTTTGCTGCCCTGACCAGACGCTAAACGAAATGATGGGGCAGCGCAATCATACGGGCTGTACCCGATATTACGATATATCTGCCGGAGAACGGCAAAGGAAAGGTGTTTTTACAATGGCAAAAGAGTATAAGCTGACTCCTGAACGTTATCAGGAACTGCAGAACGAACTGACTTATCTGAAAACCGACCGTGATAAGGAAGTCACGGAAATGATTAAGGTTGCCCGCGGCTATGGTGACTTGTCCGAGAACAGCGAGTATGATGACGCAAAAAACGAGCAGGCAAAGCTCTATGCCCGGATTGCCGAGGTGGAGGAGATCCTTGCCAATGCTGTAGTTATCAACGCCGGAGAGGCGGATGCGGAGCATATTGGCCTTGGCTGCACATTTACTGTACTGGATATTGATGACAACGAGGAACTAACCTTTGAGCTGGTTGGCTCTCAGGAGGCTGACCCTCTAAACGGACGTGTTTCTGACGATGCTCCTTTTGGCATTGCACTGGTTGGCGCAAAGGTTGGCGATGTGGTCGAGGTCGAGGCACCTGTGGGGAAGATTTCCTATAAGGTCGTTAAAATTACACGCTGAACGGAGGGGCTTTTATGCCGGAAAATAAGAATGACACAGAGAATCTGGGGGAACTGCTGAAGATTCGCCGGGATAAGCTCACTGCACTGCAGGAGGCAGGACAGGATCCCTTCCAGATCACAAAGTTTGAAAAGAAGAACAACACACAGGAAATTCGTGAGAATTTTGAGGCGCTGGAGGAGCAGCCGGTAAAGATTGCAGGCCGGCTGATGTCCAAGCGCGTCATGGGCAAGGTCACCTTCTGCGACCTTCAGGATCGGGAGGGCAGAGTACAGCTCTATGTCCGCCGGGATGAGGTGGGCGAGGAGCCGTATAAGACCTTCAAAAAGTACGATATCGGTGACATTGTGGGCGTTGACGGTGTGGTATTCCGTACCCAGCGGGGAGAGATCTCCGTCCGGGCCAAGGAGGTAACGCTGCTGTCCAAGTCGCTGCTGCCTCTGCCGGAGAAGTTCCACGGTCTGACCAATCAGGAGTTGCGGTACCGTCAGCGTTATGTTGACCTGATCATGAATCCGGAGGTGCGGAAGAACTTTGAGCTGCGCTCCAAGTTCATTCAGTACCTCAGACGCTTTCTGGACAATCGGGGCTATATCGAGGTAGAGACGCCGGTACTCAATACCATCTCCGGCGGCGCCAGCGCCCGCCCCTTCATCACCCATCATAACACGCTGGACATCGACATGTACCTGCGCATTGCTACCGAGCTGAACCTCAAGCGGCTAATCGTAGGCGGCATGGAGAAGGTCTATGAGGTGGGCCGCATCTTCCGCAACGAGGGCATGGATCCCAAGCATAACCCGGAGTTCACCACCGTAGAGCTGTATGAGGCCTATGCCGACTTTAACGACATGATGGATCTCTTTGAGGATCTGCTGTCCGGTGCGGCACAGGAGCTGCTGGGTACCACAGAGGTAGTCTGGATGGGCGAGGAAATCAGCCTGAAAAAGGGTTGGCCCCGCATGACCATGGCAGAGGCTGTGGAGAAATATGTGGGCATTGACTTTATGGCCATCGAAGGAGACGACGAGGCGGCTGTAGCTGCGGCAAAGGCTCATGGCGTGGAGATTCCGGAGGGCAAGGAAAAGACATGGGGCAACGCCCTGTATGAGTGCTTCGACCAGAAGGTTGAGGAGAAGCTCATTCAGCCGACCTTTATCACCATGCATCCTGTGGATGTGTCCCCGCTGGCAAAGCGCAGCCCCAAGGATCCCAAGCTCACCGAGCGGTTTGAACTGTTTATCTGCCACAGTGAGATGGGCAACGCCTTCTCCGAGTTGAACGATCCCATTGACCAGCGCCAGCGCTTCCTGAAGCAGGTAGAGCTGCGGGAAGGCGGCGACGAGGAAGCCGGCATGATGGATGAGGACTTTATCACCGCCCTGTCCTACGGCATGCCGCCCACAGGCGGTCTGGGGATTGGTATTGACCGCTGTGTGATGCTCCTCACCGGTGCAAGCACCATCCGTGATGTTATTCTGTTCCCGACAATGAAGCCGCTGGACACTCCCAAGTCGGAGAACAAGCCTGAAGAAGTCGGTATCATCGGCGGTGCAGCGGGCACGGTCGAGATCGAGATTAAGGACGAGCCGATTGATTTTTCCAATGTTCAGATCGAGCCGCTGTTCCAGGATCAGGTGGATTTTGACACCTTCTCCAAGAGTGATTTCCGTGCCGTAAAGGTCAAGGAATGCGAAGCTGTGAAGAAGTCCAAAAAGCTCTTAAAGTTCGTTTTGGACGACGGAACCGGCACAGATAGGGTCATTTTGAGCGGAATTCACGAGTATTATGAGCCGGAAGAACTGGTCGGTAAGACCTGCATTGCAATCACCAATCTGC
>CAJKSU010000218.1 GCA_905202605.1 uncultured Eubacteriales bacterium | reverse complement strand
GATACGAAGCTTGTGCCGACGCAATCCGAAGACGCATTTGTGCGGTGTTGCCTTAGATGAAATAATTTTTGCAAAAACCACAGAATTTCCTTGACTTTTCCAAACAAGGAGGGTATTATTTCATAGATAAATCGTTTGTATGCAAACAGTAAGGCTACGAACGAAATGGACAGGAGGGGTGATGATTGGGTCCACGCTTTACAGAAGGCAGCCCGGAGCAGCTGTTCCACGCTCTGGAACGGCGGCATCATACGGCGGTGGAGAGCCTGCTGAATAAAAATGGTCTGTCCGGCATCGGTCAGCCGGTGATTCTTAGCATTTTATCTCAGCAGAAAAACGGCACCATAGAGTCTCAGAAGGAGCTGGCACGGCGGCTGAGGGTTTCACCTGCAACCATGACGGTGTCGCTGAAATCCATGGAGCGGGACGGGTATGTGAAAAAACTGTCCAATGCCGAGGATCTTCGCTGCAAGCCGATTACCATTACGGAAAAGGGGCTGCGGGCGGCAAAACTCATTGACGAAGTATTTGAAACGCTGGATCATGGCATGTATCGGGGCTTTTCACCGGAGGAATTGGAGAAGATTTCTGAATTCTACCGCCGGATGATTGAAAATCTCAGTATGCCCCATGCCGGCGAACCTGAAAGTTAGGAGGAAACCATCTATGTTCAAACAATTGATGGGGTACATTCAGCAGTATCGAAAGTACTTCATCCTTGCACCTCTGCTGGTGGTTGGCGAATCTCTGGCAGAGCTGATCCTGCCCTATCTCATGGGTAAGATCGTAGATGACGGCGTGCAGAACGGCGATATTCCATACATGCTGATTGTTGGCGGCATCATGGTTGCAGTGGCGGCGCTGGGCATCGTAGACGGCATTTTTGCGGCAAAATTCTCTGCCAAGGCTTCACAGGGCTTCGGCTATAATCTGCGGGAAGCGCTGTTTAAAAAGGTACAGACCTTCTCCTTTGCTGATGTGGATAAATTTTCTACGGCATCGCTGGTGACCCGCTGTACCACAGACGTAAAGCAGCTGCAGCAGACCGCAATGGAGCTGACCCGTGTGCTGATCCGCGCACCTTCGCTGCTGATCATCTCGCTGGTGATCTGCATCCGCATGAACTGGAAGCTCAGCATTACGTTCCTGATCGCCATCCCTACGCTTCTGGCGGTGGTGCTGATCGTAATGAAGTTCACCACTTACCTCTTTGAGGTCATGCAGACCAAGATCGACAACCTCAATGCTTCGGTGCAGGAGAACCTGATTGCGATCCGTGTGGTCAAGAGCTTTGTCCGCATGGGGCATGAAAAGCTGAAATTTAAAAAGGCCAACGACGACCTGATGAAGACCTCTATCTCCGCTACCATCCGCCTGAGCGTCATGGAGCCTGCCACCAGAATGGTGCTTTATGGAACAACTCTGGCGATCTACTGGTTCGGCGGCAAGATGGTGGGAACCGGTCAGCTCCAGTCCGGTCAGCTTTTGAGCTTTGTCACCTACATCAACAATATTCTCATGAGCGTTATGATGTGCTCCATGGTACTTATGGGCATGACCCGCGCCCGCGCCTGCGGCAACCGCGTGGTGGAGGTGCTGAACCATGAGCCGGACATCAAAGACGGCAGCGAGGGTGAAAACGGGGCGGTGGAGGATACGCCGATCCGGGGTGAGATCCGCTTTGATCATGTTTCCTTCCAGTATCCCCAGTCGGATCGGCGGGACATGGTGCTCGACGACGTCAGCTTTACCATTCCAGCAGGCTCCTTTGTGGCAATTGTAGGCGCTACCGGCGTGGGCAAGACCTCCATGGTCAGCCTGATCCCCAGATTCTATGATACCACCAGCGGTGGTGTTTATATCGACGGTGTCAATGTAAAGGACTATAATCTGCGGCATCTTCGCAGCCACATCGGCATGGTGCTTCAGAACAATGTGCTCTTTACCGGCACCATTCGCTCCAATCTCCAGTGGGGTGCGCCGGGCGCAGAGGATGAGACGCTGCTTAGCGCTACCAAGGACTCTCAGGCCTATGAGTTCATCTCCCGGTTCCCGGAGGGGCTGGATACGGAGATCGAGCAGGGCGGCGTCAACGTCTCCGGCGGACAGAAGCAGCGGCTATGTATTGCCCGTGCTATGTTGAAAAAGCCGTCGATTTTGATCCTCGATGATTCTACATCGGCAGTGGATTCCGGCACGGAAGGGAAGATCCGTGAGACGTTCTACAGCAAATATAAGGATACTACCGTGCTGCTGGTGGCACAGCGCATCTCCTCGGTACAGTATGCCGACCAGATTATTGTGCTGGATCAGGGCAAGCTCAGCGATATGGGCAGCCATGACGAGCTGATGGCACGGAGTAAGGTATATCAGGAAATCTACGCATCTCAGCAGGAAGGGGGCGGTCTGGATGGCTAAGAAGAAGGATACGGCCCCCAAGGTGGATACCAAGGGGAAGAAGAAATCTCAGGAAGACGAGGAGGAAGAGGACGGTAACTATACCGGCTCCATGCGCGGACAGCGCGGCCCCGGCGGCGCCAAGGACTTCCGGAAGCCCAAGGACACCAAGGGTACCCTGCTGCGGCTGCTCAACTATGTGGTAGCCAACAAGGCGCTGCTGATCGCAGTGCTGGCGATGATGCTGGTTTCTACGCTGGCCAATCTGGCAGCGGGCTATTTCCTCAAGCCGCTGATCGACGATTATATTATTCCCTATATCGGGGAGAGCTGGAATTCCCACTGCTGGGTGGCGCTGGCCGGAGAGCTGATGAAGCTGCTGGGTATCTATATTCTCGGTGCCGCGGCCTCCTACGGTCAGGGGCTGCTGATGAGCTTCCTGTCCCAGCGAGCCATCAATAAGCTCAGAAAGGATCTGTTTGACAAGCTTCAGGAGATGCCTATCTCCTACTATGATGCCCATGGGAACGGCGAGCTGATGAGCCGATTTACCAATGACGCAGATAACGTACAGATGGCAATGGAGCAGACGGTCACCATGTTGATCTCCTCGGTGCTCGCCTTTGTGGGAACCGTTGCCATGATGATCTACCTCAACTACATTCTGTTCATCGTTACGGTGGCGGTGCTGGTGGTAGATTATATCATCGTGCAGAAGATCAGCAAGAAGTCCAAGATACTCTACCGCAAGCAGCAGAGAAGCCTTGGTCAGGTCAATGCCTATGTAGAGGAAATGGTCGAGGGCATTAAGGTCGTCAAGGCCTTTAACTATGAGGAAGAGATCAAGGAAGCATTCACTAAGAAGAATACAATTTATCGGGATGCCGCCATGGATGCGACCTATGTGGGCATGATTATCATGCCAGTGCTGAATCAGGTTATGGGTATCTGCTACGCGATTACCGCAGTGGTGGGCGGCCTGTTTGTAATCAACGGAACGGCACTGGGCGGTGTGGCCTTTACCATTGGCTCTCTGGGCGTTTATCTCAACTACACCAAGCAGGTGGCAATGCCCATCAATCAGGTGTCTCAGCAGATTGTAACCCTTCTGAGTGCCGTGGCAGGTGCAGAACGTATCTTTGCGGTGATGGACGCAGAGCCTGAGGTGGACGAAGGCACCATTACTATGGTGCCGGTAGACGAGAAGGGCAATGAGATTTCCGACTGGCTTACCTGCTCCGGGGAGGCGTGGAAGACGGAAAATGGTCTGGTTCCCCTGAAGGGGCATGTGCAGGTGCAGGATATCTGCTTCCACTATGTGGAGGGCAAGCCGGTGCTGAAGCATGTGTCTGTGGAGGCGCTGCCCGGTCAGAAGATTGCCTTTGTCGGCTCCACCGGTGCGGGTAAAACCACCATTACCAATCTGATCAACCGCTTCTATGACGTACAGGAGGGACGTATTCTCTATGACGGCATTGACGTCAAGGACATCAAGAAGGATGACCTCCGGCGGAGCCTTGTGGTGATTCTTCAGGATACCCACCTGTTCTCCGGCACGATTATGGAGAATATCCGCTATGGGCGGCTGAACGCCACCGATGAAGAGTGCATTCAGGCGGCAAAGCGTGCAAATGCCTATCACTTCATTATGTCTTTGCCGGATGGGTTCCAGACCTATCTCACTGGGGACGGCGGTAGCTTGTCTCAGGGACAGCGGCAGCTTCTCAACATTGCCCGCGCGGCAGTGGCGAAGCCTCCGGTACTCATCATGGACGAGGCAACCTCCTCCATCGACACCCGGACTGAGAAGGAGATCGAAAAGGGACTGGATGGCCTGATGCATGGGAAGACCGTGTTCATCATTGCCCACCGGCTCTCTACGGTGCGGAACGCCGATAAGATCGCGGTCATTGAGGCTGGTGAGGTCGTCGAGTTCGGCAACCATAAGGAGCTTCTTTCCAAGGGCGGACGGTATTACGAGCTGTATACCGGTCAGCATATGCTGGAGTGATCCCCAAAATCAGTCGGCCCGCTGCTTTTTTGCAGCGGG
>CAJKSU010000217.1 GCA_905202605.1 uncultured Eubacteriales bacterium | reverse complement strand
AGCCGGATACGCCGCTATTGGTGCTGATCTCCCGGCTGACCGATCAGAAGGGCATGGAGCTTCTTGCGTGGGCGCTGGATGCGCTGGTGCGGGAGGATATGCAGCTGGCAGTGCTTGGTACCGGCGACGAGCAATATCAGCGGCTGCTGGGGAACTACAGCGCCGCATTCCCGGATAAAATCGCATTCCGGTGTACCTTTGACGAGCCGCTGTCCTGCCGGATGTACGCGGCGGGTGACCTGCTGCTGATGCCGTCGCTGTTTGAACCCTGCGGCCTGAGCCAGATGATTGCCATGGGCTATGGTACTCTGCCGCTGGTACGGGAAACCGGCGGCCTGAAGGATAGCGTGATCCCCTTTAATCAGTATACCGGCGAGGGAACCGGCTTCTCCTTCCGGAATCCCAGCGGCGAGGAGCTGAAAAACTGCGTGCATACGGCACTGACGGTCTACCGGGAGCAGCCGGATGCATGGGCGGGTCTGCAGCGGCAGGCCATGGCACAGGATTTCAGCTGGAAGCGCAGCGCGAAGAAATATCTGGACATCTATCGAACGATCTTGGGATAATCGCCCTCTTTCGGACGAGGGAAGGACGCATGGCTGTCCTTCCCTCCATTTCTATCCATCAATACGGAGGCTTTTATGGAACTCTATCACAATGCCCGAAAACTGGAATACCGCACCCCCTATGGCGCTGTGCCAGTCGGTACGGCGATCACATTGCGCATTGATGCGCCGGATGCGAAGCCGGGACAGGTTTACCTGCGCCTTTGGACGGGGGAGGAGACGCTGATCTCCATGAAGAAGGAGACGAATCAGCGCTATTCTGCGGAGATCACAGCGCCGGAAATGCCGGGACTGGTGTGGTATTATTTTCAGGTGGATGCGCCGGACGGTACGGTGTTTTACGGGAAGCATACCGGCGGAGCGGGCTGGTGTACCAAGAAGCCGGAATCCTGGCAGATTACCGTCTATCAGCCCCAGAGCCTGCCGGAGTGGTACCGGAATGCAGTGGTGTATCAGATCTTCCCGGATCGGTTTGCGCGGGGGACAGACTGGCTGCGGTGTCAGGAACAGGCGGCGCACCCTGCGGGGTGGAAGGGAACCCGGCGCATGGTGATGCAGAGCTGGGAGGATACGCCCTTTTACTGCCGGGATGATAAGCTGCGGGTGACCCGGTGGCCTTTTTTCGGGGGAAATCTACAGGGCATTCAGAGCAAGCTGCCCTATCTCAAGTCCCTCGGCGTGGGCGCCATCTATCTGAACCCGATTTTTCTGGCCTCCAGCAACCACAAGTACGATACGGCGGACTATCTGACCATTGACCCCGGCTTTGGCACAGAGGAGGATTTTAAAAGCCTGTGTGCCAGCGCAAAGAAGTTGGGCATTCGGGTGATTCTGGACGGCGTATTCAGCCATACCGGCGACGACAGCATCTATTTTAACCGCTGGGGGAACTATCCCCAGCCGGGAGCGTATGGCGCGGAGCCAAGCCCCTATGACGACTGGTACCGCTTTGGGGAGCAGTATCCCGCCGGGTATGAATGCTGGTGGGGAGTGGACTCCCTGCCGAATGTGGAGGAAGCGAACCCCGGCTATCGGGCGCTGATCTGCGGAGAGAACGGCGTCATCCGGAAGTGGCTGCGTCTGGGCGCCTCCGGGTGGCGGCTGGACGTGGCGGATGAGCTGCCGGATTCGTTTATCGCCGAGATCCGCATGGCCTGCAAGCAGGAGCAGGAGGACGCACTGCTGCTGGGAGAGGTCTGGGAGGATGCCAGCCATAAGATCAGCTATGACCGGCTCAGAGAGTACCTGCTGGGGCGGGAGCTGGACTGCACCATGCACTATCCCTTCCGGGACAGCGCGGTGGCGTTTCTGCTGGGGCAGAAAACGGCAGGGGAGTTCGCCGAAGAGATGGAGGCCATCCGGGAGAACTATCCGGAGACGGCACTCTATGGGGCGCTGAATCTGGTGGGGACCCATGATACGCCGCGCATTCTGACCGTACTGGGAGAAGCACCGGAGGGGCTTTCGGAGCCGGAGCGGGAGAACTATCTCCTGCCGGAGGAGCTGCGCGGCAGGGCAGAACGGCGGCTGCGTCTGTTGGACGTGCTGCTGTTCGCATTTCCGGGGGTTCCCTGCGTATATTACGGGGATGAAGCGGGGGCGGAGGGGTATGCCGACCCCTTTAACCGCGGAACTTTCCCATGGGGACGGGAGAACGGCGATTTACAATATCATGTGCGGATGCTGTCGAACCTCAGAAAGGAATATCCGGTGCTGACCTATGGTACGGCGGAGTATGGCGCTGTCAATGACGCGGTATTTATGCTGAAACGCCGATGGAAGGACACGGAGATTCTGCTTTATGTCAACCGGGCTTGGGAGCGCCAGACCATTTCGCTGGAATGCGGCGGACGGCGGTGGCTGGACCTGCTGACGGGAAATGTGATCTTCGGCGACCGGCTGGAGCTGGAGGCATGTGCTGGCGTACTGCTCTATCATGAAGGGGAAAGTCAGGATTATTCTTCGTTGCCGGAGACGGTAAAAATGCCACAGGGAAAGGGGGTTTTGTGTCCCCTGTTCTCAGTCCCCGGCGGAACCATGGGGAAGGGGGCGTATGCGTTTCTGGATGCCATCCATCAGACAGGCTATCGGAACTGGATGCTGCTGCCCCTCTGCCCAGTGGGGGATGGGGATTCGCCCTATTCCAGCCGGGGAATTTTTGCGGGGGATCCCCGGTATATCGACCCGGAGATCCCTGTGGATATGACGGACTATCCGGAATTCTGCCGGGAAAATGCATTTTGGCTGGAGGACTATGCGCTGTTTACGGTGCTGCGTCGGGTCAATGATAATCGTCCATGGCAGAGTTGGCCGGAGGAACAGCGGAACCGGACGGCACTTCCGGCATTAAAGACGCGCTATGCATCGGAGCTGGAGCTGCTGCGACAGGAGCAATACCGCTTTTTCTTCCAGTGGAACCGGCTGAAGGACTATGCAAAGCAGCTTGGCATTTCGCTGATTGGTGACCTTCCCATCTATGCGGCAGTGGATGGTGCGGATACATGGGCGCATCGAACGCTGTTCCAGCTGGACGAGACGGGATATCCGACCCTGCGCGCAGGCTGTCCGCCGGACTATTTTTCTCCAGAGGGGCAGGACTGGGGCAACCCGCTGTATGATTGGGAGCGGATGGCGCAGGATGACTATACATGGTGGACGGTGCGGGTAGAACGGGCGCTTTGTCAGTTCGATTTTGTCCGGATGGACCATTTCCGCGGCTTTGCGGCGTATTACGCAATTCCTGTCGGAGAGACGGCGAAGCGTGGCTACTGGATGAAGGGGCCGGGAGTGGCGCTGTTCCGCTGTCTGGCGCAGAAGCTTGGGCATCTGCCCATTCTGGCGGAGGATCTGGGAGCGCTGGACAGTCAGGTGACGGTGCTGCTGCGGCATACCGGATTGCCGGGGATGAATGTCTGGCAGTTCCATGCCCAGGAGATGGCGCAGATGGCCCCGGAGCGGCAGAAAAACCGCATATTTTTCAGCGGAACTCACGACAATCAGACGATCAGGGGCTTCCTGTCCGATCAGGGTGACGATACACCACCAGAGAAGATTCTGAACGCAATGCTGGATTCCAATGCGGCGGCGGTGGTTTTCCCGGTACAGGATGTACTGGGACTGGGAGATGAGGCGCGAATCAACGTCCCCGGCGTGCCTACCGGAAACTGGAAATGGCGTATGACCGAGGAACAGCTCTGCCAGCTGAGAAAGGGTGGGATCTTGTGAGACTGTTCTATGCGCTGATTCCGGCAGAACGGGAGAAACAGAGAATCGAGCGGTGGCAGGAGCACCTGCGGACGGCAGTGGAGGACGGATGGTTTCCACCGCCGGAAAATCTCCATATGACCCTGCAATTTCTCGGAGACGTTCCAGTGGAACGCTGTGCGGAACTCAAATCAATCCTGCGCACGGCGGCGCAGAATACCCCGCCTTTTTTCATGTTGTTGGACACGTATGGGTGGATTCCGGGAAAGAGACAGGAGCGGCTTTGGTATCTTACTGGGGCTTGCCCGGAAGCGGCAGCGCTGGCTGGGACGCTGGGGACAATGCTGATGAAGCATGGATTTTCATTGGAAGAACGGGAGTTCCTGCCCCATATTACGCTGGGACGCCGATGCAGACTGAAAAGCGGAGCAGCTCCGGCAGCTGCGGAATCGGTGACCCTTCGGGTACAGCGGCTCTGGCTGCTGGAGTCCCGGCAGATCCATGGGAGCGTTGTGTATGTGCCGGTGTTTTCTGCGCCGCTGGACGTATGAGAGAACGTAGATGGGCTGTATTTGATGCGCTTTCGTAAATTGAATGGCACTGACCGAAAGCACGGTCAGCGCCATTTTGTCGAAAAATATATAAAACTGCCGTGCATGGTATCCTTCTTCACCATACACGGCAGTTACTGCTGAGTGGGTTCAC
>CAJKSU010000216.1 GCA_905202605.1 uncultured Eubacteriales bacterium | reverse complement strand
GCTTATTTTCAGGACTTTTCAATAAATATATCGGCCCCAAAATCCTACTTTTCAAATATTCAGGTGGTAAGCTCCTAGCCTTCTGTTCTCCACCTATAGGCAAGCCCCAGCAAGCAACCTTCGCCTGCCGGGGCCATTTATATTCATCTTAGCACCACATTCCAGCAAATTTTCGCACTGTGGTCACAGTACACAGACAGGTACACCCCATCCGTCCGCCACACAGGGTTTCCGCGGGCTTTACCAGTTCTTCATAATGTGCGCCACCAGCCGCAGATTCCGTTCTATGAGAACATTCCTCGCTTCCAGATCTCCCTTCCCTGCCAAGTCCAGATAGTACCGTTCCTCTTCCTCCGTCAGCGGGCGGGGAAAGCTGCCCGAGGACAGCTGCAGTGAATAAAATAATGAACTGAGCATCAGCCAGGCCGCTGCCAACATGTTCGCCACCTCCACTGCCACTGTATTCCCCATTGCCCGTCCTTTTTCCAACAAAATACCGCCGGGGTATTTTGCCCCGGCGGCGAAAACTGTTATTCCTTTCAGGCGCTGCGGTATTGGTCGAGGAAATCCTCCCACGGATATCCGTTGATCGTTCCGTTCTCGGACATATCCAAAACAATCATTACTGCCATTGTATCACAGCAAACACCCGGTGTCATCAAAAACCGGCACATTTCCTCGCATCGATAACGGGGCAGTGGAACTATGGTCATCATACACCATAACTCCCCGGTGTGAGGTGCGCGGCACGCAACTTTTTTCAAAATTGTCGCACGCCGCGCGACCACAAATTCCGGGAACCTGCTATACTAAAATCGCCAAATAAGCAGTGGACAATAGCATCAAACGGTGATATTATTTTACCGTAATGGTTCCAAAAATCGGCGGGGAAGCCCCCGAAAGAAAGAGGAATGGAATATGGAAGTACGCAGATGCATGAAATGTATGCACCCGCTGACGGCGGGAGAAACCGTCTGCCCGGAGTGCGGACGCGCCTACGGCAGCGTGAACGCGGAGACCTTCGCCCTGAAACCGGGAACGATTCTGGAGGGAAAGTACCTCGTGGGCGAAATGCTGGGTCAGGGCGGTTTTGGCATCACCTACATCGGCTTTGACCTGCTGCTGGAGCAGAAGGTCGCCATCAAGGAATACTATCCCATGAGCACCGGCATGGTCAGCCGGGACGGTCACTCCACCGTGGTGTGGAGCAGCGCCATGATGGGAAAAACCGGCACCCAGAAGGGCTTCGACAGCTTCCTGAAGGAAGCCCGGAAAATGGCGAAGCTGGGCGGTATTCCCGGCGTCGTGGGGGTGAAATCGGTTTTCATCCAGAACGAAACGGCCTACATCGTCATGGACTTCATCGAGGGCGAGACCCTCCTGAAAAAATTGCAGAAGAACGGCCCCATGGACTTTGACAGCTGCGTCAAACTCATGACCCCGATCATGCAGGCACTGGCAGAAGTCCATGAGCACGGCATTATCCACCGGGACATCAGCCCGGACAACATCATGGTGCGGCCTGACGGCAAGCTGATTTTGCTGGATCTGGGCGCGGCGAAGGATTTGGACATTCAGGGAAATGACGGCAGCGTCCAGTCCTCCCAGATGGTGGCCAAGCACGGGTTCAGCCCCATTGAGCAGTACAGCAAGAGCGGAAAGGTCGGCCCGTGGACGGACATTTACGCCATGGCCGCCACCATCTACTATTGCTGCACCGGCATTCTTCCGCCCCCCGCCACCGACCGCACCATAGACGATACGCTGGCCTGCCAGCCTCGGCTGACGCATGCGCAGTTCGGCATTCTGGCGGACTGTATGCGTATGCGCCCGCAGGATCGTCCGCAGAGCATGGACACGCTCCTGCAAATGCTCACCCACCCGCAGGGGGAAATGAAAGCGGAACCGCCGAAACCGGTCGAACCGAAGACGGCCCCGCCCAAACCGGCAGAACCCAGGATGGAACCGGCAGAGACGAAGCCCCAGCCGCAGCCCACTCCGCCGCCCCAGCCCGACGCAAAACCAAAGTGGTCGTTTCCCAAATGGCTGATACCCGGCATTGCGGCAGCGGTGGCAGTGATAGCCCTCGCCATTTCCATCGGCGGCGAAAAAAAGTCCGTCTCCGCCCCTTCCACGAAGGAACTGGCTGTGCGAACCGTTTCCACGGCGCCGGAAAAAACTGTTCCAACAGGGGTTCATGCGATGGCTAAAATGGCTTATTCCTCCGCTGATTCATACTTCTGGGGGCAAACGAAGTATGTGCGCACAGATGTAAGAGCCATAACTTTCCAAGGTACCCAGAAAAACGCTCCTGAGTATGCGTGGGACGTATCAGAGACTGGTGATAGAAGTATCCTTGCATGGATGGTTGATAACAATCTAATTGTGGCCGCTAACGGAGCGGTTGCACCGAATTCCGACGCTTCCTACCTGTTTGCTTACTTTATAAACCTTAAAGAGATAAACTTTGGGGATTGTTTTGATACATCCAATGTGACAGACATGACTCGCATGTTTTCCGGTTGCAGTAGCCTGACTGATTTGGATATTGCCAGCTTTAATACCTCTAAAGTTAAAAGTATGAATCGTATGTTCTTCAACTGCGGTAGCCTGACCGAACTGGATTTGTCCGCGTTTGACACTGAAAATGTAATAAACATGAGCCAGATGTTTCACAGCTGTAGCGACCTAACCAACCTAAATCTTGATGGTTTTGACACCTCCAATGTAACAAACATGAGCTATATGTTCTACGATTGTGCAAATCTGATCAGTCTGGATTTGTCCAGCTTTGATACTTCCAGCGTAACGGATATGCGCAGTATGTTCTCCTGCTGCAGCAAACTAGCCAGTCTGGATCTGACGGGTTTCAGTACTTCCAAAACGGGCACTATTCTTGATATGTTCTGGGGCTGCGGCAATCTGAAAAATCTCACATGTTCCGACAGTAAGATTCTTGAGGAATACAACAACCGCTAACACCCACCCCGCCCGGCTCTGCCATCCAGAGCCGGGCAAAATTTTTTCAAAATTGTCGCACACCGCGCAACCGCAAATTTTGTAAATTTGCTATAATAAAATCACCAGATAGACAGTAGACAACATCATCAAGCAATGATATTATTTTACTATAGTGGTTATCACGGGGAACACGGAACCGAACGTCAGGCCACTGAAAGAGGAGAGAAACATGAAATTTGACCGCTGCTTTAGCTGTATGGAGGAAATTCACGGCTACTGTAGATACATGGTCACTTATGGAAAAATAATATCTGGTGGGCTTGCCTAACTTAGCAATCCGCCGAAGATCGGAGGAATCCAGCACGAATTCAGGATATCCAGACGTCCGTTTTCCCGGCTGGGAGGTTGTACGCAAGCTTGGGCATCATCTGTATCAGCTGAGATCTTGCCATGGAGCGTAAGGTCGCTATCAAGGAATACTATGCAAATTCGTTGATATTGCCCGGTCAAAGCGTTATAGTTGTTATATATTAAAAAATAAAGGAGAGAGGAACATGTATTGTTACAACTGCGGCAAAGAAATCGCGGAAACCGTGAAATTCTGCCCCTATTGCGGAGCAGAACAGAAGCAGCCCCAGCAGTCCCCTCAGTGGCAGCAGCCTCAGCAGCCCGTCCAGCAGCCCCAGCAGCAGGAACCCCAACCGCAGCCCATCCAGCAGCAACCCGCCCAATGGCAGAACCCCCAGCAGCAGGACACTCAATGGCAGGCCCCTCAGCAGCCCACCCAGTGGCAGAACCCTCCGGCGGCGAATAACAGCGGAAAAAACAATTCCTGGCAGTCCAGACTTCCCATCATTCTGGCAGCCGTCGCCCTTGTGGTCGTAGTTCTGCTTGCAGTGCGCGCGTTCCATAACCGCACCGATGCCCAGAACGAGCTGAAAGCGATCGCGACTACAGAACCTGCCGCTACCGAAGCCGCCCCCACCGAAAAAGTCACGTACACCGAGCCTCCCGCCCCGACGGAAACAGAGGCCCTCACGGACGGCTGGCACACCATAAACGGAAAGCGCTATTACATTCAGGATGGCGAAAAGTATGTAGATCTTCAGGAGATCGACAACGCGCTGTACTACTTCGACGAAGACGGCGCACTGGCTGAGAATGAAGACGTGGACTATTATGGGACTACTTTACATGCAGGCCGCGATGGTATAATAGAAGGAATTACTATTGATGAAATTGGGGGAGAATGGTCAGATGAGTACTACCATTACGGGAATAACGGACGTAGTTCTGTTCTGGAATTATCCTTTGAAGTAGAAGACTGCGATTCCTTCCGGTTCTATCTGGAGGCAGGCGGCTTGCATGGTGCAAAGGTGAATGGAAAGTGGAAAATCTATGTCAGGCACAACGGCAACTGGGAATTTGTACAGGATATCAATTACACAGAGCGAAATCGATATTGTGACATAAAACGCGACGGTGACAAGAACTTGGATGCCATTACTGCTTGCCCGATGGTGCA
>CAJKSU010000215.1 GCA_905202605.1 uncultured Eubacteriales bacterium | reverse complement strand
TCAGCGACATTCTGGCGGCCACCATTACTACCATCACCTTCTTTGCCCGGTTCGATAAAATTCTGGATCAGGGTGCGGCAAGGGTGTAAACCACAGACAAAACGAGGGTCTCTGCCAACGGCAGAGACCCTCGTTTTTTGTTGCTCCGGCAGCTTTATGCCAGATCTTCGCCATTGGAGGCGATCACTTTTTTGTACCAGTAGAAACTGTCCTTCTTATAGCGCCTGAAGGTACCGTTGCCACAGTCATCGGCATCCACATAGACGAAGCCGTAGCGCTTGGCCATTTCGCCGGTAGACGCACTGACGAGGTCAATGCAGCCCCACATGGTATAGCCGCGCAGGTCTACACCGTCTTTGATAGCCTCCTGCATCTGCTCGATGTGCTGGCGCAGATAGTCGATGCGGTATGCATCGTGTACCTTGCCGTCCGGTTCCAGCACATCCGCCTGTCCCAGACCGTTCTCTGTGACGATGATCGGCTTGTGATAGCGATCCCAGATCTCATTCAGGAAGTAGCGCAGACCCTTCGGGTCGATCTGCCAGCCCCACTGCGAAGTCTTCAGATACGGGTTCGCCACACCGAAGATCAGGTTGCCGGCCGTTTTTTCTGCCGCCGGGGCTGCACTGACACAGCCGGTGGAATAATAGCTGAAGGTATAGAAATCTACGGTTCCCTGCCGCAGGATCTCTGCATCTTCCGGCTGCATTTCCACTTTGATGTTATTTTCATCCCAGTAACGCTTTACATAGCTGCCATAGCTGCCCTGGATCATCACATCGGAGCAGTAGTAGAACACATTGCGCCGTTCTTTCTGGATCAACAGCATATCATCCGGGTTGCAGGTATAGGGATACTGGCAGATGCCGGCGATCATGCAGCCCATCTGATACTCTGGGTCGATCGCATGTGCCAGCTGTACCGCTTTGGCGCTGGCAACCATCATATTGTGCACAGCCGTATGCTGCAGGCTGCGGATATCCTCTGTCGGTTTTACATCTTCCTCGGCAGAATCCAGCACACCCGCTTTCATACCTTTTTCCGGTGAAGAATAAATGCCCGTGGAGAAAAAGGCATTTCCTTCCAAAATCGCGCTGTTGATCTCATTGAAGGTCAGCCAGTATTTGACCAGTCCCTTGTACTCCCGGAACAGCACCTCAACATACCGCAGATAAAAGTCGATGCACTTCCGGTTTGCCCAGCCGTTATAGTGTTTGCTCAAATAAAACGGCAGCTCATAGTGCGAGATCGTGACCAGCGGTTCGATGCCGTATTTTTTCAGTTCCTGAAAAACGTTGCGGTAGAACTCAACACCAGCCGGATTCGGCACCGTTTCATCTCCATGAGGGAAAAGTCTGGCCCAGTTGATGGACATCCGGTAGGTCTTGAAGCCCATTTCCGCCATCAGAGCGATATCTTCTTTCCAGTGATGGTAGAAATCCGAGGCACGGTGCGAGGGATAAACACGGCCCGGCTCGATGGTCTCGGTGTATTCCCGCGGTTTGCTGCGGGAACCGAGCGTCAGATGGTCTGCGGTCGATTCGCCTTTGCCGTCCTCATTCCAGCCGCCTTCAAACTGATTGGCAGCCGTTGCACCGCCCCAGAGAAACTCTTTCGGAAATGCCATTTTTTAATCCTCCTGAATTCCCATTACAAATGTCAAAGCAAAAGTCGTCACGATTGCAGCAGCCGTTGCCACCAGGAACCAGACAAAATTCATGCCGGGGCCAACAAAGGTCACAAAGGAGAAAATGCCGCCGGAACCGGGGAATGCGTAGCAGGAAACCTTCAGCAGACCTGCAACCAGACCGCCCACGGCATTGCCTGCCATGGCGGCATAGAGCGGGCGCTTATAGCGCAGGGTCACGCCAAACATCGCAGGCTCCGTCACGCCTGCGATATAAGCAGTGGCAGCGCAGGACAATGCGGTGGACTTGGTGTTCTGATCCTTTGCACGCAGGCCCACAGCCAGACATGCAGTTGCCTGTGTCATGTTGGAAATGATCATGGCAGGCAGGAAGAAGGGATCGTGTCCAAGACTTGCAAAAGCGGTCGTCCAGTACGGGGTCATCATGGTGTGCATACCGGTCATGACCATCAGCGGGAGCAGCGCTGCCAGCACTGCCACGCCAACGGAACCGATCGTCTCATAGATCCAGATGACAGCATTTGCTACATAGGTGCCAATGTAATAGCCAAGCGGTGCCGTGATCACCAGCATCAGCGGCAGCATGATGACCAGAGAGAAGGTGGGCACCAGGCAGGATTTCAGGAAATCCGGGATAAACTTCGAGATCAGCTTTTCCACCTTGCTCAGCACATAGGTCGTGATGATAATCGGAATGACGGTAGAAGAATAGTTGGTCACATAGACCGGAAGGCCAAAAATCGTCATGGATGCGCCATCGGTCGCTGCAGCAATGAAGCTTGGGTAGATCAGCAATGCGCCCAGCAGCATGCCGAGGCCCTGATTCGCTCCAAACTTCTTCGCAGAGGTTGCCCCCAGAAAGACCGGGAAGAAGTAGATAAATGCATCACCCAGCCAGTAGAGGATCTGGTAGGTCGTGCTGGTCTCCGGCAGGATGCCTGCCATATTGCAGATCATGTACAGGACTTTTATCATTCCGCCGCCGATCATCATGGGGATCAGCGGGGTAATGCTGCCGGAAACGGCATCCATCATACCGGTCAGGAGTCCTTTGACGGAAAACTTTTTCTTTTCCACCGGGTCCAGTGTCTCATCCACCGGTGCAGCTGCTTCCAGTCCATTTTCCTGGCAGATTGCCTGATAGACCTCGCTGACTGCCGGCCCGATAATGACCTGCAATTCCTGATTGGACCATTGCGCGCCCAACACTTTATTCAGCTTTTTGATGGTTTCCAGATCGACCTTTTCGCGGTCTTTCAAATTGAAGCGCAGACGGGTAGTGCAATGCTGAAAATAGATGATATTTTCCTTGCCGCCAATCGCAGGGAGCAGATTCTTTTTCAATTCTGCATATTTATCCTGTGCCATTGAGTTCTCCTTTTCTTCCAGCTGCAGGGTCAGTCGGCCGCGTTCCAGTGCAGCGTCCGCAATTCCCGGCACCTGTTTTACAGCTTTCAAATCCACTGCACTGGCATCTTTGAGCATAAGATACAGCGTTCCATTTCGGGAAATCGTCCGGCTGACATTGTCCTGCCCGCCGATGTGGGGATAAACGCTTTGTAAAATGTCCTGTTCTGCCATAGCAGTGTCCTCGCTTTCGGTGAATGTTCGGGTTTTATGTAATTCCTGTGCACAGAATACATCAAAAGAAAAATCCGGGGCGCACTTCGCCACAGCAAAGCAAAGCTTGCGCTCTTGTGCTGTCGTGAAGCCTGCCCCGGATATCGCGCCTTTTGCAGGCTGTCGCTCCGGAAAACCGAGCTTTTTATTTTAATTCTGTTCGCGCTCATACACGCGCTGGATGTGCATGATGAGGTATACCACTTCATCATCGTTGCAATCCCAGTTGTACGTTTCCTTCAAATATTGCGTTACCTTCAGCGTGCAGATATAGATCTCGGGATATTCCCGCATCAGGGTGCGGCGCAGACTCCGAGAAACATTATCCGTCTGCACACCAGACTGCAGCCGCTGGATGAGGTATCGCAGGTGGGTGGCAAACCGGCTGTAATTATAACTGTCTTTATCCAATTGGATGTTCAGGCTGCTCTCCACGATCTCGTTGACCTTGGCGATCACCTGCATACTCAGCATCAGGCTGTGCATATCGCCGCTTTCGGCCTCTGCATTGATGAAGTGCATTGCAATATTGACCGCTTCACTGGGCGGCAGTTCCAGCCCTGTCTGTTCTTGCAGCAGCTGCAACGCCATATCGGCCACAGCAGACTCTTTCGGATACAGATGCCGGATGTCGTAGGCAATGGGCATTGTAATGTCCACACCCTTTTTCAGCCGCTCCACCGCAAACTGAACGTGATCGGCCAGCGTGAACGGCAGATTGGGGTTCAGAGTACAATCCAGCTCAACGGCCGCCTGATCGGCAATATCCGCACACGCCATGACAATGGGCTGGGAAAGCTCTGCGATCATGCCCAGATACTTTGGGCTGACATCGTAGAAGGTGCGCTCGATTTTGGATAGCTCTGTCAGTTCATAGGGTACCGGTGGAAAACCGATACCCTTGCCCAGCACCACTATCTCGTGGCCGCTTTTGTCCAGCGCCAGGGCTGCACTGGTGTTGATCTTTTTGATGATTTTCATGTACCAGTTCCTCCCCGGCGGTTTCAAGGCATAAAAAAACAGGATTCGCTTACACTTCCACCTTATTCATCGAAAAAAGTGGAACCAAGTAGCGCCTCCTGAGAGTATCGTCTTGTTCTGTAAAAAAGAATAACACAACCATCAAATGCCGTCAAGAAGCAAAGAAAACAAAAAATTTTATCTGTTTTCGGGCAGATTGCGCAAAACCTTGGATGCAAAACGGGCGCATCCACCCTGTGGCAGATGCGCCCGCTGCGTCATCTTTTGTTACTTTCCCGCCAGAAGAATGGCCAGCACGGCTTTCTGCACATGCAGGCGGTTCTCGGCTTCGTCAAAGA
>CAJKSU010000214.1 GCA_905202605.1 uncultured Eubacteriales bacterium | reverse complement strand
CCTTGGCATATGTATGACCGGGCATCAGCGTACAAGAATTCCCGTCCACGGGAGCAGCGGCACGGCGCGTGTTTACGCTGTCCTCATCCATGGTGATACTGACCTGCCCAATCGTGAACGTATTTGTAACTGCGGCCTTCGAGGTCAGGTACGCCACCGTTCCCAGTGCCGAGACAATGACCAGCAATATTGCACAAAGGGGCAGAAGCAGCGCCTTGCTTCTTATTTTCATGTCCGAAAACCTCCTGAGCGTGTTACATAGGGAGCCCTGTAATTACGGCTGCGTGGGCGGTTCCTCAGCCGACGGCTCGGCTTTGTCCACCTCTGCTTTCTTCTTCTTATCCTTATCATTCGAGAAGATATCCGGGAGGAATACCAGCAGCAGAAGCACCGCGCCTGCGGAGATGGCAACGTACATGCCGGGGGGATGCTGGATGTAATCCGCCACATAGCCCAGATACGGGATGGAGAAAACCGGAGTACCGATCACATTTTTATAATGCACCAGCCCGCCGTCCTCGTCTGCATTGGCGTCTCCCTTGGTGCGGAAGCGGATCACGGTGGGATCCTCCTCATCCGGGACGATGCCCACGACACGGTGGGTAGCCACGGTATTCTCGTCCAGCATAAAAGTGATCGGCTGTCCCACCGTTATGGAGTAGGGGTCTACCGCTTTTACATAGAGCAGCGCACCGGTGTGATAGGTCGGCTCCATGGAACCGGACAGCACGGTGAATACCTGCAAACCCACAACCCTTGCGCCCACCAGCAGCAGCGCCAGAATCACGACCAATGCAACCAGAATGCCGCTGATTACATTCCAGATTTTCTTGAGTGATTTGTTCATATCGTTTCTTCCATATCCTTTATGCGAATTCCGAAAATGGCAAAGCGACCCATTTTTCAATGCGCCGCACGTACATTTTTTCGTGGAGTTTACCACTCTACGAGTGGCTCCATACCCGGATTCCACACTGGAATTATAGCGCGCCATTTCTCCAAAAGCAAGGGGGTGCTGCTGGTTTTTGTCTAAAAAATGCAGAAATTTCTAGTAAAAACAAAAGCATCAAACGGTGAACTCTTTTTTCATGCTCCGCTGGAATTATCTGTGCAGTCAAATGCGCAGTCAGAAGTATCCGGCTGCTGCGAGTGCCGCAGGCTTGGCTCTTTGAGTCACCGCATGTTTCAGGAGGTCTTACCAATGTCAAAGGGTGAAAACATTTTCAAGAGAAAGGATGGCCGCTGGGAAGCACGGTACATCTTAGACAAAAACCGGGAACCAAGCTGGTTCCCGGTTTTTCATATCCATATCCCATTCCCTTACCCCTTGAGCACATACTCCCAAATCCCTGCCGCAGCGCCGCTTTCCCGATTGGAGGGCAGCACGGCATCCGCCAGCGGGCGGAGGGAGTCGGCGCAGTTGCCCATGGCAAGGCGCAGTCCGGCGGCACGGAACATGGAGCGGTCATTGTCCCCATCGCCCATGCAGGCGATCTCGGCGGGGGCAAGACCCAAATGCTCTGCCAGCGCAGAGAGGGCGGTTCCCTTGGAGGCGTTTTTGTGGTAGATTTCTACGTACAGGGACGAATAATCCGCAGACAGCTCCGGAAAGTCCTCCAGTACCCGTTCCGTCCGGGCGCGGCTGCCGGAGCCGAGGAAGAACAGCTGCAATTCCTCTACATCCATGCCCCTTTGGCGGATGGCGGCGGGGAGGGAGCGCACCTCCGGAGAGGTTTTGGCGTCCCGGCCATAGACGGCACGGCCCATGGCATGGAGAATTTTTCCCTCCACCAGATACTGATGGTCAACATGGGCAGTGCGCCCCAGATGGCGGCGGCCCAGCCGGACGAGAAGCCGCAGGGCGGTTTGCTGAGGAATCTCCTGCCGGAAGATCGTGCTGCCGCTCAGGGTATCGGTGATGCGCGCGCCGTTGGAGGAGATCACATAGCGGTAGAGGCCGGGGCGCTCCCGGAGCTGCCATGGGAGGCATTCCAGCGCCCGGCCGGTGGTAGGAACCAGCAGCACGCCTGCCTGACGGGCGGCCTCCAATGCGTCCATGACCTGCGGGGTGATGCGGCTTTTTTCGTTGAGACAGGTGCCGTCCATGTCTATGGCAAGCAGCTTTATCATTGGGTCAGCCCTCCTTCCGGGAAAGGTCGCCGGGAAATTCCTGTTGGAATTCCGGCGAAAATATACTATAATGAAATCAAATGAATGGTATCAGGTTTTCAGCGAAAATGCAAGGCCGCACCGGGTGCGGCGAGGGAGGAACGCATATGCCAACTTATAAAACGGCCTGCCGGGGCTGCCACGGGGGCTGTCTGTATGACATTACGGTGGAGGATGGAAGGGTCACACGGGCAAGACCCTCGAAGGATGGGCCGCTGAACCGGGGGCGGGGCTGCGTCAAGGGCATGAGCATCATGGAGCAGATGTACCATCCCCAGCGGCTCCTGTATCCCCAAAAGCGGATCGGCTCCAAAGGCAGCGGAACGTGGCAGAGAATTTCATGGGACGAGGCATACGACACCATTGCCGAGAAGATGAACGGCCTGATCCGGACGTATGGCCCGGAGTGCATTTCGGCGCTCACCGGCACCGGACGGCATCATCTGCCCTATTTCTTCCGGATGGGCAACGCCATCGGCACTCCGAACTTTTCCTCCGCAGGAGGGCTGATCTGTCTGGGGCCAAGGCGCACCGCCGCAGTGAAAACCGGCGGGCTGTTTGCCGGAGTGGACTATTTCGGAACGGTACGTCCCGGCGGCATTCTGGTGTGGGGCGCCAATCCGGCGGTCAGCGGTGCGGACGGGGAACTGCAATGGTTCATCAAGGACGCGGCACGGGAGGGCATCCCCATGGTGGTAGTGGATCCCAAGCCCAATGAGCTGACCCGGCAGGCGAAATACTTTCTGCGGCTGCGCCCCGGCACCGATGGAGCGCTGGCGCTGGGCATCCTGAACATCCTGATTCAGGAGGAGCTGTACGACCGGGAATTTGTGGAGAAGTACACCTACGGTTTCCCGGAGCTGCGGGAGCGGTGCCGGGAATATGACCTTGAACGGGTGGCGGAGATCACGGGGGTTCCGGCGGCGGACATTCTGGGGGCGGCCCGGTGGATCGGCGCCACAAAGCCGCTGGGGCTGGAGCAGGGCTGCGCCTTTGAACAGAGCGTCAACGCCATGGACACCTGCCGGGCGATTTTCATGATCCCGGCGATTACGGGGAACTATGACGTTCCCGGCGGCTTTGTGGAGAGCATGGAGATCTGCCCGGCGGGGCTGCCGCCCTGCAATGACATTCCGCCGGAGCGCAGGGCAAAGGGGCTGACCGGCGGCTATCCCTTTTTGAAGGGCGACGGCATGGCGCACCCCTATCTGGTGCTGGAGGCCATCCGTACCGGAAAGCCCTACAAAATCCGGGGCATGTTCATTCAGGCAAACAACACCCTTTTGTCCATGGCGGACGCACAGCACACCTATGACTGCCTGAAGGAACTGGATTTTCTGGTGTATATGGACGTATTCATGAACCCCACTGCGGAGCTGGCGGACATTGTGCTGCCGGCGGCGCTGTGGCCGGAGGTGGACTGCCTGTTCTGCATGCCGGAATTTGCGGATCGGGTGCTGCTGTCCCAGAGAAAGTGCGCGGCGGTGGGGGAGTGCAAGTCCGACGAGGAATTCCTTCTGGAGCTGTGCCGCCGGGCCGGGTGGAACTATGGCTTTACCGACCAGCGGGCCATGCTGGAGGGGCAGGTACAGGAGATGCTCCGCCGCCGCCCGGAGCTGGGGAACCTGACGGTGGAGCAGATTCAGGAGCTGGGCTATCTTGCACCGGAACGCACCTATCGAAACTATGAAGCCCGTGGCTTTCTGACCCCAACGGGGAAGTTCGAGTTCTGGTCCACCGCCATGGAGCGGGAGGGAGCCGACCCGCTGCCCTCCTGGCACGAGCCGCCGGAAACCCCGGTGTCCGACCCCGATCTTTCGGAACAGTATCCGCTGATTTTGACCACCGGCAGCCGACAGCAGCCCTATTTTGTCTCCAACAACCGGCAGATCCGCTCCCTGCGGAAGCTGGAACCGTTCCCCATTGCCACCCTGCATCCGGACACGGCGGCACGCTATGGCATCCGGGAGGGGGACTGGATCTGGATCGAGAACCAGCGGGGACGCATCACCCAGAAGGCGCATCTGGACAGCGGCATTGGGGAGAATGTGGTCAACGCCCAGTTTGGCTGGTGGTATCCGGAGGCGGGGGCGCCGGACTACGGCTGGCGGGAGTCCAATGTCAATCTGCTCACCGCCGCCGCCCCGCCCTATGACCGCTATCTCGGCTCCTATCAGCTCAGGGCGCTGCTGTGCCGGGTGTATCCCAATCCGGAGTGTGGGATCGAGGCGCGATATCAGCGGTGGATGGAAGGGGAGAGAGAACCGCTCGGTTAGCGGAACCCCTCAGTCAGCGCTAAGGCGCTGACAGCTCCCCTTACAGGGGAGCCAAAGACGCACCGTTATAAGTCTCCCCGAACAGGGGAGATGCCCCGCAGGGGCAGAAGGGTTATGCGGCAGGGAACCCCTCAGTCAGCGCTAAGCCGCTGACAGCT
>CAJKSU010000213.1 GCA_905202605.1 uncultured Eubacteriales bacterium | reverse complement strand
TCCCGACTGCTCCAGCGTTGCCGATATGAATCCGGAAAATAAGGAGGACTATACCGGCTCCCGGAGTGATCTGATCCAGCAGGGCTATGACCCCTGCGGACGCTGCAAGCCGTAACCCATCCACACTGTACAGGAGGAATTACATATGACATATCAGGAAGAATTTATCGTATTCATGGTGCGCTCCGGCGTGCTGACCTTTGGCGACTTTACTACCAAGTCCGGCAGAAAGACCCCCTACTTTATCAACACCGGCAACTATAAAACCGGCGCACAGGCCGACGCACTGGGCAGCTATTATGCCGCCTGCATCCATGAGCATCTGGGCGAGGCCGGCGGCGCGGATGTGCTCTTTGGGCCTGCCTATAAGGGAATTCCGCTGGTGGTTTCCGCTGCCGCCAGCCTGTATCGGAACTATCACGAGGATTACCCCTATGCCTTCAACCGAAAGGAAAAGAAGGATCACGGCGAAGGCGGCAATCTGGTGGGCGCAAAGATCCGGGAGGGCGACCGGATCGCCATTGTAGAGGACGTGGTCACCGCCGGAACCGCAGTCCGGGAAACCATCGCCCTGTTCCAGACCATTGCACCGGTAAAGATCAACGCGCTGTTTGTCTCCGTGGATCGTATGGAGAAGGGGACCGGCGAAAAGTCCGCGCTGGACGAGCTGCGGGATGAATACGGCATTGCGGTTTACCCCATTGTCACCGTGCGCCAGATTATTGATTTTCTCCACAATCGTCCCATTGACGGCAAGGTATACATTGATGACGCCATGCGGGAGCGTATGGAAGCCTATCTCCGGCAGTATGGAGCGACGGCATGACCAAGCCCGATGAGGAACCCGGTGTTCACAGCGGACACCGCCAGCGCCTGAAGGAGCAGTTCCTGACATACGGCATGGACCCCATCCATGATGTCAATGTTTTGGAGCTGGTGCTGTTCTATGCCATTCCCAGGCAGGACACCAATCCCATTGCCCACCGGCTGCTCAGCACCTTCGGCTCTTTGGCGGCGGTATTTGACGCATCCGTGGAGGAGCTGACTGGCAAGGGCGGGTTGAGTAAAAATGCAGCAACGCTCATCAAGCTGATCCCCGCCGCCGCAAGACGACAGCAGCTCTCACGGGTCAGCGGCAATCAAATTCTGGACTCCACCCAGAAATGCGGTGACTATCTGGTTCCGTTCTTCTTTGGCTCTGTTCAAGAAGAGGTGTATATGCTGGGTCTGGACGCAAAATGCAAGCTGTTGGGCTGTATCAAGCTCTCCAGCGGCAGTATCAACAGCGCCGGACTGAGCATCCGCAAGGTTGTGGAAAGTGCACTGTCCATGAAGGCCTCCTCCGTTGTACTGGCGCACAATCACACCAGTGGGATTGCCGTCCCATCTCAGGAGGATATCCGCACCACCCGTTCCATTGCCCACGCTTTGGATCTAGTTGGCGTTTATCTGGCAGATCACGTGGTGGTCGCCGACGAGGACTATGTCTCCATGGCAGAAAGCGGACTGATGCAATAGAAAACAGCAGAGTACCTCCCCTTTCGGATGTGCTCTGCTGTTTCCTGATTTCAACCTTTTTGCTCCGCCTGCTCCAGCAGCTTTCGCTTTTTCCATGCGCCGCTGTAAAAATATGCGCCCGCAAATACCGCCGACAGGCTGGGCGCAAGTCCCATGCCCAGATAGACGCCGGGCAGTCCCATGTGGAACACCTTTGTCAGCAGGAGGCTCAATGCCACTCGCACCACAACGCCATCAAGAATGTGGCAGAACATGGAGAACACCGTAAACCCGGAGGCTGTGGCAATGGCAACATAGATAAAGAAGAAAGCCGAGGGGAACGCCATCAGCGACAGATACCGCAGGCAGCGGATGGACTCCTCCAGCGCTGTGGGATCCCGGTTGAACAGCTTGACCAGCGGGCCGGGAATCGCCTGAATGATCGCAAACATCACCACTGCCACCATCAGTGCGCAGCGAACACCCACCCGAATGGTCTTATCCGCGCGCTCCGGCTTGTTGGCTCCGATATTCTGTCCTGCCATGGTTCCCACGCCGGTGGACAGCGCGGAAATGCCGGTTTGGCTCAGGTTGACCACCTTGCTGCCCACTGCCACTGCTGACGCCGCAATTACGCCATAGCTGTTGATAATCGAATTCACAAACACAAAGCTCAGGTCAATGAACAGAAATTGAAACGAGGAGGGAACCCCGATTTTCAGCACCGTCTTTGCCGTCGGCCCATGAATTCTATACTGCCGCCGATCCAGCGTCAGCATGCCCGGCTGATGCTTTTTGAGATACAGAAACGCCCAGAGCAGGGAGATCAGCTCCGAAATCTCTGTTGCGATTGCCGCGCCGCCTGCACCCCACTGGAAGCCCGCCACAAACAGCAGATCCAGAAATACATTGGCAACAGACGCCACCGCAGAGAAGTACAGAGGCCGCTTGGAATCGCCCATGCCCCGCAGGAACGAGGTAATGGAGCTGTAGAAGAACGAGATCAGGAAGCAGACGGCGCGGATCATCAGATAGTTCTGCGCCTCACCCTGCGCCTCCGTGGGCATATTGACCAAACTGAGGATCGGACCGATGAAGCAGCAGACGATCACCGAGATCACCACTGCCATAATCGCGCTGATGGAAAGGGCAGTTCCCACCGTCCGGTGAACGCCCTCCTCATTTTTCGCCCCGCAATACTGGGCGATCAGCACCGCCGAACCGGCGCTGGCCCCCAGACCGATATTGCTGGCGGCATTGCAGATATAGGACACGTTGTTTACCGCCGCCAGTCCCGCAGAGCCGCAGAACTGCCCCACAATGATCGTATCCACCGTGGAGTACAGGGTCTGCAATATACTGGACGCCAGAAATGGCAATGAAAATCGAATCAGTCCGCTGGTGATCGGGCAGGTGGTCAGATCCAGCGGCTCCCTTGTTTTGTTCACAGGCAGCACCTCATGTTTTTCTCAAATCATGGCCTTATTATACGCCTTGCTTGATTAGAATTGCAACCATTGTTTGCAATTTGTTGCCGCTTTTATGGTTTTTGAGTTTTCCGTGACAATTTCCCCAAACTGTGATAGGATAAGGACAGCTTAGAAAGGGGTGAAACTTCCATGGATCTGACGCAGATGCGTTATTTTGTACTGGTGGCCGAAAACGGTTCCACTGCCAAGGCCGCAGCGGAGGCCATGGTTTCCCAGTCCACGGTGAGCAAATCCATCCTTCGGCTGGAACGGGAGCTGAATCTGCCGCTGTTTGACCGGCAGGGCATCCATCTGGTGCTGAACCCCGCTGGGAAGGAATTCTTGCAGCAGGTGCGCCCCATCCTTACCGCGGTCAAGCGCCTTCCGGAGTTTGTAAAATCCCGTCACCTGCCCCGCCGGAAGTACCGCATCAACGTAGGGGCGGCAGAAGCGGTAATGAGTTCATTTCTCCGCCGATTCTTCCAACTGGAGCCGCAGGCGCAGGTGATCCTCACCGATGAAAGCTGGATCGACGACTGCGACCTCAGCATTTCCGCTTCTCCCTCCGGGCGTGAGGAGGACAGCGTTCGGTTGCTGGAGGAGGAGATTTTATTGGCGGTACCAGTATCCATAGAAATTCCCCAAGACTTGAACGTTCTTTCACTGGAGGGAATTCCACTGATTCTGCCACAGGAGGGCAGCGCCCTGCGACAAAGCATCCAACGGGAAATTCTATCCCGCCCGCTGGTAGCTGAAATTCTGGCGGTCACATCCAAAGATGAAACTCTGCGGGATTTGGTAGCACATGGGGTAGGCGCTGCATTCTGGCCTTCTAAGACATGGCCCCGCCCTGATCCGGAGCGTGTGCGGCTCTGCCATTTAAGCGGTGTTCACTTTACCCGTCAAATCTATGCACTTCTCCCTCCGGAGCGTCCCGACCTCCGGGATACGCCGCTGCTGGAGGCTCTGGTGGATTATTTTCAGGAGTTGGATCGGAACGGACTGAATATTGAAGCCTGAGCATATAAAATGGGGCTGTCTCACTAAGCGGCAGCAAAGAAATACGAAGCCCGGCTCCTGCACAGAGTCGGGCTTCGGCGTATTATTGATGTGTGAAAAAAGCGCCTGCCGCGGCAAGCTGCCGGACAGGCGCATAGGTTCAGGCGCTTACAGCATGGACAGGATCTTTGCCTTCGGCACAGCGCCGACGGAGGTGTTCACCGGTTTTCCGTCCCGAAATACCATCAGCGTGGGAATGCTCATAACGCCGAACTGGCTGGCCAGCTCCGGCTGCTCGTCCACATTGACCTTTCCAACCTTTACTGCATCATTCTCCTGAGCAATTTCATCCACAACAGGAGAAAGCATTCGGCAGGGGCCGCACCATGTCGCCCAGAAATCCACCAGAACGGTTTTCTGGCTGTCCAGTACCTCCTGCTGAAAGTTATCCTTTGTAATTGTAACAACAGACATCGTTGTACCTCCGATCATAGTTTGGTTTGGCGCAGCTGAATTTCAGCATATTGTTCCACTACAAGTATACCATAACGCACCCAAAAGTGTGTGTCCAAATTGAAAACAAGCGCAATACCGCACAAATGCGTCTTCGGATTCTGACGGATTTTTTCGCCAGAAATGCGTTTGTAAAACCTTGCAATACACAGAGTATTCCTGCGGTTTTA
>CAJKSU010000212.1 GCA_905202605.1 uncultured Eubacteriales bacterium | reverse complement strand
AACTTAAATCAAACGATAAATAATAATCGCAATCAACACGCCGATAATGCTGGCGATGGTAATCTTGATCGATAATCCGAATGTGATCACCAGAATGCCCAGATCCAGCACAATCGGGCTGGCGAAGCCGAAGCTCTGCCCATAATTCAGCCAGCTAAGTCCCGAAACACCTGCAGCAGCATTTCCGATAAAACCGCCCAGCATAATTCCTGCCAGAAGCATTAAAAACAGCGCCCAGTTATTCTTGCCCAACGCTCCTCTGCTCATATGTCTATTCCTCCTCCAATCCATATTCCTCTTGAAAATAGTCCACGAGCTTTGCCAGCGTATAGATCAAAATCGGCGTCTCCTGCTCATTCAGCTGTCCCTTGATGTTGGCGATCATTTTGCGGTGAAACTCTTCGTGATGCGCATATGCCGCTTTTCCTTTGTCCGTCAGGTACACCCACACCACGCGTTTGTCCTGCTTGCTGCGTTCTCTTACGGCATACCCCTTCTCAGTCAGGCCATCCATCGCCTTCGTCAGCGTACCGGTCGTGACATCCATCAGCTTTGCCACCGCCGTCATGCTTTTCGGCTCCTTTAATCCGATGGCTTCTATAATATGAAAATCGTTGTAGCTGATGTCCTTAAATTCCTCATTCACCAGACATCTCGCCTCAATCTCCATAATATCCTTGAATAGCCTTACCAGTAATTCGTTCAATGTCTCATCCGTGGTCATGTATCATACTCCTGTTCATAGCAGTATCTGTTCCCGACCACACCGCCTACACCGTCTGCCAGCGGAGCACTGCTGCGCCCCACGTAAGACCGGCTCCAAAGCCTGCCAGTACTATTTTACTGCCTTCTCCTATCATACCATGATTATTGACATTATCAAGTAAAATCGGTACGCTCGCCGAGGAAATATTTCCATACTTCTGCAGATTTGTGGGGAATTTTTCCATCGGCTGATGCAGGCGTTTCGCCACTGCCTCGATGATTCTAAGGTTCGCCTGGTGCAGCAGGAAAAAATCGATTTCATCCATCGAAAGCCCCGCTGCTTCCACCGCCCCGGCAATTACTTTCGGCACCGTGCGCACCGCAAACTTATAGACCTCCTGCCCGTTCATGGACACGTACGAGAGCGCGGTGTCACCCTTCACATACGGATTGTGATTCCTGCGGTTGTCACAGCACAGCACCATGCCGCCCGCGCCGTCCGTTCCAAGCACGGTGCTTAAAATGCCCGCCTGCTCCTCCGCCTCATCTGCTTCCAGCACTGCCGCACCTGCGCCATCCCCAAACAACACACAGGTACTCCGGTCGCTCCAGTCCATGATCCGCGACAATGTCTCCGCACCAATCACCAGCGCCCGCCGGCTTCCGCCGGCTTCCAGATAGTGGCGTGCAATATCCATCGCGTATAAAAAACCCGAGCAGGCGGCACTGACGTCAAAGGCAACCGCCCGGCATGCCCCGAGTGCGCTCTGCACCTCGCAGGCAAGGTTCGGGAGCAGCCGGTCCGGCGTGATCGTCGCCGCAATGATCAGATCCAGCTCCTCCGCGTCCATATGTGCAGATGCAAGTGCCCGCTTCGCCGCCTCCACTGCCATTTCTGTCGTTGTCTCTCTCACAGCCAGATGTCTGGTCTCAATTCCCGTCCGGCTTCTGATCCACTCATCCGATGTATCCATCCATTGACTAAGATCATCGTTCGTCACACATTTTTCGGGGACTGCACTTCCGGTGCCCACGATCTTTACCTTCATATCGGGTCTCCTTCCTTTTAAAACACGCGGAATCTCTGATAGCGCTCCGCAGCGAGCTGATCCCCGGTTTTTCCGTTCTGTTTTTTCAAAAATGTTTTTATATGCCTCTTCATGTAACGCGATATGGAAATCAGTGCCGGCTGATCCGCCATGCCGTACTCCGGTATGATCTCCTCAATCACGCCGAGCGCTTTTAAATCCTGCGCGGTAATTTTCATGACGCCACTCGCTTCTTTTGCCCGTCTGCCATCCTTCCAGAGAATCGATGCAAACCCTTCCGGCGATAAAATGCTGTAGGTCGCATTCTCAAGCATCCAGACCTCATTTCCAACAGAGAGTGCCAGCGCACCGCCGCTTCCGCCTTCCCCGATCATAATACAAAGAACCGGAACCTTTAAGCCGGACATCTCATACAGGTTTCTCGCGATCGCCTCGCCCTGTCCGCGCTCCTCCGCCTCCATGCCGCAGAAGGCACCGGAGGTGTTCACAAATGTAATGACCGGACGCTTAAATTTTTCCGCCTGCTTCATCAGCCGGAGTGCTTTCCGATATCCCTCCGGCGACGGCATTCCATAATTCCGGTGCATACATTCCTTTAAATCTTTTCCCTTATGCACACCGATCACTGTGACTGGCTGGCCATCCAGATACGCCACACCGCCGACAATCGCCGGATCGTCCCGGAACTGCCGGTCTCCATGTAATTCCATAAATTCGTCAAAAATCTGCTCTATGTAGTCCACAGACGCCAGCCGGTCCACCTTTCTCGCTGCCTTGACCTTCTCCCACGCGGACAATGCTTTCGCCTTTGTGGCGCGCTCTTTCATCAGTTCTGTCGCCTCGAGGCAGTCTGCCTCCCGCACCGGATCGAAATTGGCATAACCTTCTTTTTTGTGATGCAGCTTTAAGATGCGGTACAGGGTAAGCTTTAGCTCCTTCCTCTCCACAATCCTGTCAACAAATCCGTGCTCCAGCTGAAACTGTGCCCGCTGAAAACCTTCCGGCAGCTTTTCCCCGATCGTCTGCTCGATCACACGAGGTCCCGCAAAACCGATGAGTGCCCCCGGCTCCGCCAGGATGATGTCTCCAAGCATGGCAAAACTTGCCGTCACGCCCCCGGTCGTCGGGTCTGTCAGCACCGGAATATACAATAGCCCCGCTTCCGAATGCCGCTTCAATGCCGCAGATGTTTTTGCCATCTGCATCAGGGAAACGATCCCCTCCTGCATTCTGGCGCCACCGGAGCAGCAAAACAGGATGACCGGCAGACCTTCCTCTGTCGCGCGTTCCACAGCGCAGGCAATTTTCTCCCCCATCACATGCCCCATGCTGCTCATCAGAAATCTTGCGTCACAAATACCGAGCACTGCATCCTCGCCGTATATTTTACAGCGTCCTATGGTGACCGCCTCATGCAGTCCGGTCTTTTCCTTTGCCGCTTTTACTTTGTCCTCATATCCCGGGAACTCCAGCGGATTCGCCTCCGCCAGATCCTCAAACCACGGGGTAAACGTTCCCTCATCCGCCACCATGCGGATGCGGTTTCTTCCCCGACCTCGCTGTATGAAGCGGCCTTCTTCCAGTGGATCTGGCTGGAAGATCAGCTCAACGCCGGCAAGCTGCCGGCGGGCAGCGACCAGTTCAACAGTTTGCAGGAAAAGCTGATCGATCGCTTCGGCGAGCTGCGCGAGCAGTTTGGCTTTCAGCTGCTGCATATGGCCTGCTGCCGCGATACCGTTGAAGATCGCGGTACCGTGCAGTATCTGCAGGACTGCGCAGCTGAAGCGGGGCTGGCGACGGAATTCCTCTACGTTGAAGATATCGGCCTGGGCGAAAAAGGCCAGTTTACCGATCTGCAGGATCAGGTGATTGGCAATCTGTTCAAGCTCTATCCGTGGGAGTTTATGCTGCGGGAGATGTTCTCCACCAAGCTGGAAGACGCTGGCGTCCGCTGGCTGGAGCCGGCGTGGAAAAGCATTATCTCCAACAAGGCGCTGCTGCCGATGCTGTGGGAGATGTTCCCCAATCACCCTAATCTGTTGGCGGCCTACTTCAGCGAAGATACTCACCCGGAGATGGAGAAGTACGTCATTAAGCCAATCTTCTCCCGCGACGATCGTTGAAAATGGCAAAGTGGTAGAGGCAGTAGAAGGCCCGTACGGGGAAGAAGGCACCATCGTGCAGGCGTTTTACCCGCTGCCGAAGTTTGGCGATAGCTATACGCTGATTGGCAGCTGGCTCATCAACGACCAGCCTGCAGGGATCGGTATTCGCGAAGACCGGGCGCTGATCACCCAGGATCTGTCGCGCTTCTATCCGCACATTTTCGTCGAATAATGCCGCGCTCCGGCGACGGTAAATGCCGCCGGAGCGCGCTATCATCAGGCGCCAACCAACACCGACAGCATGCTCAGCGAGCCCATCTCGATGCCATCGACCGGGATCGTCATCGCCTCAACGCCATCCCACGTCCCCAGGACATACAGCAGCGGCAGGAAATGCTCCGCCGTCGGGTTGGAGAGCGAGCCCCCTTCGTGTGCCAGGTAGTTAACCAGCGGGTGCTGCTCGTCCAGCCCCTGCCATTGCAGATTCGCCTTCACGTAGTTATTGAAGGACTCTGCCCAAGGGTACGGCGTGTTCTCGCCATGCCAGCGGGCGGTGCGCAGGTTATGCACCACGTTGCCGCTGGCCACCAGCATAATGCCTTCATCACGCAGCGAGGCCAGCTTCCGCCCCATTTCGAGATGCCAGGCCGGCGGTTTGGTGCTGTCGATGCTCAACTGAACCATCGGGATATCCGCCTGCGGATACATTTTAATCAGCACGCCCCACGAGCCATGGTCAAATCCCCAGGCTTCTGTATCGAGGGTGACCGGCACCGGCGAGAGCAGCTCCACCAGCCGTTGCGCCAGCGCCGGGGAGC
>CAJKSU010000211.1 GCA_905202605.1 uncultured Eubacteriales bacterium | reverse complement strand
TGAGATCCAGCGTACAGCACACCGGGATGCAGAACACCAGATCCGCCGATGTGATCTCTGCGTACTCCATGAGCTTTTGGGGATCCAGCACCATCTGGAGCCCCCTTGCGCCGCCGGAAATGGCGATTTCGTCGTACAGCTCCGCCGTTTCATCCATAAACGTGGGATACTTTTTCTTCATGCCCACGGGACTGCATCCGCCCCGGATATAACCGGTCAGTCCCAGCAGTTCCTTCATGTGAATCATCTCCACTTTTTTGTCCCCCGCCGCATGGGCGGCCTTTTTGAGATCCAGCGTACAGCTCACCGGGATGCAGAACACCAGAATGCCCTTTTTATCTCCCCGCGCCACCAGCGTCTTAAAGACCTGATCGGGATTCATGCCTGTGACCGCCGCCACATGCTCGCCGCCCAGATCGCTTTCGTCATATTCATATTCCACTACCCGATAGGGGATCTTCGCCGCGTCCATCAGACGCATGGCATTGGTTTTATTGGACTTGTTCATTTGGCTTCGCTCCTGCCTGTGATTGATGTTCCATCATTATAGCACCTTCTGTCCATTTGTCAAAGGAAAGCGGCACAGGTCAGCTTCTTCTGCCCCGTGCCGCCGCTTCTATTTTTTCGTGACGTTGATATAGTATTCCTGCTCCTTCGGGTCAAGGGTCACCTGATAAATGCCTTTTTCCGGGTCAAAGCCGAAGCTCTGGTCCCGAATCTCCACGGCCTCGCAGTTTTTAAGCTGCGCTGTCAGAGCAGTTATGGGAATTTTGCTGCCCATAGCCGTCACCATGTCATAGCCGTCCGCGCCCTTGCTCGCTTCCGCCTGCACCGGATCGTTCTGGGCGGTCCCGCTGGGCTCCTTCGTCTGGCAGACCGAAACCGTAAGCGCACCGCCCGCCGGGATTTCTACCCGAAAAGAGCGGTAGAATATCCTGTCTTCCCACAGAAGGCTGCCCATATCGGCGCTCAAAAGGCCGTCCCCGCCGGAAAGATAGGCACGCAGTGCGCCGGAAAGCAGCACCGATTGCAGCCAGTCCGTTTCCTCCTGAGTCTGATCCGGATTCCAACTCAGCTCTCTGTCTATCACATCCCGCAGCGCAGCATCCAGCGTTGTTTCCGTTTCCGTGACTGCCGCTTCCGCAGCTGTGTTCGGATCGTCATAGGCGTATAGCTCATATCCATCCAGCTGCCCGTGAACCACCACCACCTGCGCCGTATCATTTTCTCCAAGGCTGCCGGTATAGAGCCAGCTGTATTCGCCGCCCTCCGGCTGCCGGATCGCGCCGTCCAGTCCCGCGGTAAATACGCCGCCGCTGTCCGCAGTTTCCTTTACTTTTAGCTGGAACCGTTCCCCGGAGCTGCCCTGTATCGTCACATTGGAAATCGTATAGACCGTCACCGACGTATCTGCCGAAAGAGGCTCGGAATCTAGAATGGTGTTCTCCCCCACCAGCGTCTGATACGCTTTCCAGAAGCTTTGCATGTCCGTTTCCAAGCCGAGAAGCAGCGTGCTTTCCACCGTCTCCCCGTCTGCCTGAATCTCCGGGATCTCCCCCGTCGCTTCCTTTCTCCCGGCAGACTGATAGGGATACAGCAGCTCCAAGGGCATCGGTTCCGAACCGTCGTTATGCAGGGTATAGGTGTCGGTAACGATCGCCGCGGCGTCCTCGGTATTGTACTGGGTGCCGTCCGATGCGGTTTTCTCTCTGGTCAGATAAGGGGAAAAGTCAAGGGTAATATTCCGCTCCGCGGTCACCGCGCCGATTTCCCCCGCCGCTGTCAGCGGGAACACCGGCCCCCGATAGAATTGATACGCGTTTCCATCATAGTTTACAGGCGCATTGGAAGTATGGCTCCCCATGCCCCCGGCGAATTGCAGCAAGAGCGCCAGCGCCGGCGTCACTACCGCAAGGGCAAGCACCGCCGCCAGTATACTGCCCCAGTGACGGCTCCCGTTTTTGCGGGGCGTTTCCGCTGCGGCCTCCACCAGCTCCTCCCGAATTTCTCCGATGGCCTCCAGCATCCGCTGGGCTTCCTCCCGCTTTCTCATAGCGTCACCCCCTGCTGCTCCAGATACGCTTTCAACCTGCCCCGCATGCGGCTGAGCCGCTGGGACAGCAGTGCCTTGGGTAGGCCAAAGGCATGGGACAGCTCCACCAGACTGTCCCCGTACCAGTACCGCCGCACAAACATCCGTCTGGACGATTCCGGCAGCTGATCGAGCCAATTGCTGATGATCTCCCCTAGCTCCTTGGCCTCCAGCTCCTGCGCCGGGTCAGAGCTGTCCGGAACAGACTGCTCCAGCTCTTCCAGCAGTACCTCCATCTCCGGGTTCCGCTTGCCCGCATGAATCTTCCGGTACCGGGAAATGGACAGCCGCCGGGTGATCTTCCCCAGATACGCCCGCAGCGCCCATGGACAGTCCGGCGGTATATGCCGCCACGCATTGTGATAGGTGTCGCTTTCGCATTCCTCCGCATCCTGACTTTGCCGCAGAATGTTCATGGCAATGCCATAGAGGAACGCCCCGTATTTGCTCCGGGTGGCGGAAATGGCCTGTTCTTCCCGCTGGTTGTACAGTGCGATGATCTCCCGATCCTCCATGTTCTGACCCTCCTTTCGTCCTTCTGTCCATAAAGACGCAGTCCCGTGCGGAATATTCCACGTTTTTTTCATCATACAGGAAAAAGGACCGGCGCACAAGCTAAACTTGCCGCCGGTCCGCTGTTTATTCTTTTTTGCTGTCCTGTAGATAAAATACGCTGGTGGCGCGGTTTTTGAGGTCCGCCAGATTGTTATAGGCTACATTGCGGTATCCAGCGATCTCCGATTCCAGAGAATTCTGCTCGTCTGCCTGAAAGAAGTTGCCCTCCGCATCCCGGCAGCCCATTGCGGTGATCACCGGGAGCTTGGTATACAGCCCCGCCAGATAGTCGTTGTATTTGGTCATTTGCAGGCCGGAAACCTGAGTCAGGAGAGTACTGAGGTAGTTCATGCTGATCTCGTCGATCCAGCCGGAGGGGATCTCATAGTTAGCCCAGAGGATAAATCGGGTGATATAGCGCTTCTGCTGTGTCTCGCCGTCCATATCGCTGATGCTCTGCCCCATGACCTCGGAGTAGAAGCTGTCCTCGATAAAGGGCTGATGGTCGCCGAACATCAGAATAACCGTCGGCTCGTCTACGTTTTTGAAGTAATTCAGCAGATCCTCGAACGCCTCGTCAGTCTTTTTCACCAGAGAAAGGTACTGATCCGTCTTGGGATAGTCCCCCTTGGTGGAGGTGAGGTAGACCTCCTGATCGAAGTTGTCATACTTCTGATTATAGCTGGAATGGTTCTGCATGGTGACGTTGAACAGGAACATGGGCTGATCCGGATCCTTTTCTTCATACATCTGCTCGATCTGCCCGAAATCATAAGCATCCGATACAAACCGCCGAAGCAGGATCTGCTCACTGGGGTATTTCTGTCGGAGCAAACGCTTGTAGAGATTGTAACTGTAGCCGGAATTCACATACTTGTCCACCAGCTCCTGCCCGAACAAATCCTCCACACTGATAAAGTCCTCGAAGCCCATATCCTCATAGACCTGCGGGCGGTTCCAGCTGGATTCAAAATAAGGGTGGAACGCCTTAGCGGAAAAGCCCTGAGACATCAGCGTAGAAACTAAACTCGGCTGCTGCTCCTGCACATACAGCTGATAGGCATTGCTGCCCGCCGGAAGAAAGGCCATGGTATTGCCGGTCAGAAACTCATATTCCGTATTGGAGGTACCGGTGCCGATGGTGGAAACATAAGCGTTGCCTTGGATCGTCTCGTCCTTGATGCTGTCGATATAAGGCATATAGGGGACATTGGTTTCGATGTCCCCCACCACCGACAGATCAGAGAAGCTCTCGTTCATAATGACGATCACATTGGGCGTTTTCCCCTGCTCCACCGCCGTGGGAACGTCCGTCTCCGCCGCGGCCTCCTCCGGGTCCATACCCTGCCGCACCAGCGCGCTTTCCAGAATGCTGGGGGTTCCGTTTTCCTGAATGCTGTCGTCCACGAGTTTCTCGATCTTCGCGGCGTCATAGCCGGACGGGGTCATCAGCTTCAAATACTTGGTATTCAGTGTGAACTCCAGCACCGCGCCGTGGTTTTTATAGCCGCGGGTCTGGTTAAAAAAGTCCGGCTTCAGGCCGTAATCCGCCACCGTGTCGGTATAATAGAACGTATAGACAAAGCCGCCCACCACCAGAATGCTGAGTAGGCGCAATGCGATCCGTCCGGGCTTTCCCTTTTTCGGCATGGACAGCCGGGAGGCCACCGCCATGAGCATGGCGGTCAGACAGACCGCAAAGGCGATTTCGTAGCCCACCTCATAGGTATAGCCTGCCGCTACGTTGCCCGCAGTCTTGATGCTGGAAAAATCCATGGGAACCAGTGGACTTCCCTTAAACTCCTTGACATACATATTGGCTATGCCGAACAGCAGAAGGATCGGGCTGACGGTCATCACCGAGATCCTCACGCTGCCGCTGAGGCCGAACACCGCCACATAGAGCAGCAGATACACCACATAGTTCTCCCAGATATCCTCGCTGGGGGTGAGAAAATCGCTTAAAAAGTTGCCGTTAAGCCGTTCCACCGCGATCAGCATGACATAAGGTGCCGCCCATATGCAGCAGCTGCCAGCCTAACAGCATGGAGACGCCGGATACCGCCGTAAGGCAGAT
>CAJKSU010000210.1 GCA_905202605.1 uncultured Eubacteriales bacterium | reverse complement strand
CTTTTATAATAGTTTTATGAACTTTGCGATTTTTTCAAAAGTTTTTCACGCCACCGCTGCTGCTGCCTGTTCTGTTATTTACTTTGTATACAAACCATGTTATAATGAGACACACTTTGAATTGGAAACGAGGAAAATCTATGAGTCAAAATGAAACCGCCCAGCGAGCCGATGCGCTGGGCACCCAGCGCATCTTTCCGCTGCTGCTGCAATATGCCCTCCCAGCCATCGCCATGATGTTCATCAGCAGTCTATATAACATTGTAGACAAAGCTTTTGTGGGCAACTTCGTTGGGCAGCTGGGCATTACCGCCACCACCGTATGCAATCCCATCGTCCGCATCATTGACGCTTTTGCCATGCTGGTGGGCGCAGGCGGCTCCACCCTTCTGGCCCTGCGTCTGGGCGAGGGAAAAAGCGATGAAGCCGAAACCATCCTGAACAGCAGCTTTGTACTGCTGATCCTGGAAAATATCATGCTGATCCTGCTGGGCTATCTGTTTACTGAACCGCTGCTTCGGCTCTTTGGCGCCGGGGATCAGGTGATGCCCTATGCGGTCACCTACTTCCGGGTAATTCTGATCGGCGCATTTTTCAACTCCACCGCCAACGGCTTCGGAATGTTTGTACGGGTGGATGGCAGTCCCCGGCGGATGATGGCCTGCTCCGTCACCGGCTGCATTCTGAACATCATTCTCGATCCCATTGCCATCTATGTGCTGGACTGGGGCATCGCAGGCGCCGCAGCCGCCACCGCCTTTTCCCAGATTGTCTCCGGCCTTATGGTCATTCATTATTTCACCCTCAGCCGCAGAAGTACCATGAAACTCCGGTTCCATCTGTTCCGGCTGGGCAAAACTACAACACTGAAAACCGCAGAATTAGGCTTCTCCTCCTTCCTCCAGCAGTTCACCGGTGGCATTTCTCAGTCCGTTCTGCTGAGCTGTCTGGCCCTGTTTGCCACGGCGGAAACCGCTACCGCCGATGTGGCCCAGGCATCCGTCGGCATCACCGTCAGCATCGGCCTGTTTTTCCTGCTGCCCGCCATCGGCATTTCCTCCGCCATCCAGCCCATCATCAGCTATAACTACGGCGCAAGGAACTATCACCGGGTGGTGGATACTCTGAAAACCGCCACGGTTTTCGCCGTTGCCATGCTCACCGCCGGATGGATCATCATTCTGATTTTTGCCGAACCGCTGTGTAAAATTTTCGGCTGCACCGGCGAAACCCTCCGTCATGCCGCCTATACCATGCGGGTGTACAACCTGCTTTTACCGCTGGTCCCCTTTGGAAACGTGGGCTCCGGCTTCTTCCAGTCCATCGGCCAGCCCAAAAAGGCCATTCTCATCAGCCTCAGCCGTCAGATCCTTTGTATGATCCCCATGGTACTGATCCTGGGCAGCATCTTCGGTCAGAACGGCGTGCTCTACGCCCTGCCGGTGGCAGACCTGGTCTCCTCCGCCATTGCACTGACCCTGATGCTCCGCCAGTGCCGCACCCTCAGGCGCACCGCCAACGCAGCATAAACTTCAGGCCCTGCCGTGCTTGCCGCGGCAGGGCTTTTTCGTCAAAAATGGGCAGAAAAAAGCCCCGCGCCAGGCAAGACACGGAGCTTTTATTCATGTTCCGAATTCCATTAAGCGTAGGCAGCGCTGATGGATTTCAGGTAAGCGGCTCTGGACTTGCCATCGATAATGTAGAATACACTGTCGACCAGCGCGATGACCAGAACAATGATGGTTACGGCCAGCATCAGGGTACGGACAGGAGTGGTGGACATGTTCATCAGGTAGTTGAACTTGAACGCCAGCACACCAATAATCGCCCAGATAACTGTGAAAACAGCACGACCAGTTCCCTTTTTCAGCAGCAGAATCGCAATGCCGATGAGGGCAAATACATCCAGGAAGAGAATCGCACCAACCTGCTTAATGGAAACAGTTTTAGTAGTGATTCCGGGGACAGTCAGCTTCTGATAGGGGTTCTTCTCGCCCTTGTCGTTGGTCTGGGTAATACCCATCTTACCGCCGAGCTCGGACCAGAAACCGTCATAGCCGTTTTCCTCGTTCTCCTTGATGATTTTCTTGTTCTCCTTGTACTGATCCGCCTGCCAGTCACTCACGGATGCGTGATGGTAGGGGAACCCACAGAAGGAAAGCAAAGACCAGGAATCATCCTCGTCCGCCTTCGTGTCACCATAGCCGCGAACGGTGATTACATCGCCCTTGGATACAGAATAGTAGGGGCACAAAGAGAGGATGAAGAACACTGCCAGCAGTGCCACGAGGACATAGTCAATAATCTTGCACAGATCCTCGTGCTTTTGCTTGGGCAGGTTGTTCATGTCTAACATACGGAACCCTCCAAGTCATAGTTTTTTGCCAAGGTTAGTTTCGTGCCATCCAATAGCACAAGTTTAGCACAGACCATGTGGTTTTTCAAGCGCAGATTTCGCTTTTTTCAAAATTTTTGCCTTAAATGGGGGCAATCTTTATGCACAATGCTTAAATCCGGAAAGTTGCCCCCGCAGGTGCGGTTTCCCGGTTGAAATTTTCAGGATGCTATGCTAAAATGATATCAGGATTATCACGGCCTTTTTCGACTGGCTTATAGCGTTTTCACTGCAAACTGGCAGAAAAAAGTCGCAAGGCCATATTGCGAAATGCAAAATGATACACTATAATAGGACGGTAAGCGCCATTATTCCGCGCTTTTCGCGAAACTAAAATGATATGGAGGATACATCATTATGGATATGAGCATGTATGATCTGACCGGCAAGGTCGCCATCATCACCGGTTCTACCCGCGGTATCGGCAACGCAATTGCAAAGCTGATGGCTGACCACGGCGCTGCCGTTGTCATCACCGGTCGTAAGCAGGAGGCCTGCGACAAGGTTGCTGAGGAGATCAAGGCTGCCGGCGGCAAGGCGCTGGGTGTGGCTACCGACGTTACCTCTGCCGAGGCTCGTCAGAATCTGGTCAATAAGACCGTTGAGGCCTTCGGTCACATTGATATTCTGGTCAACAACGCCGGTACCGGCGGACAGCCCAGAAAGATGGTCGACATGGACGAGGATTATTTCGATCATTACGTTCAGGCCGACTACAAGGCACTGTACTTCATGAGTCAGGCTGTTGCCTGCCAGATGAGGGCTCAGGGCTGCGAGAAGGGCACCCATCCCTACCGCATCATCAACCTGTCCTCCGCTGCCGGCATCAAGAGCCCCATCGGCGACACCGTTTATGGCTCCCTGAAGGCCGCTGTAGCACACCTGTCCCGGATCATGGCAAACGAGCTTGCTCGCTTTGGCGTTACCGTCAATGCTGTTGCTCCCGGTTATGTTCTCACCGACATGACCAAGGACGTTATGGCTGACGAGAAGAACGTTGCTGCCGTTACCCGCATGATTTCCCTGCGGCGTTATGCGCAGCCCATTGAGATTGCAAATGTAATTGCATTTCTGGCTTCTCCCGCAGGCGGCTATGTCACCGGCGTGCTGGTTCCCGTTGACGGCGGTATGACCATTAACTGATTCATCCATATCTGCCCGGCAGGATGGGGCTTCCCATCCTGCCCAGTGCGGTTCCTTGCGCAGCAGGGTGTCCGCTGATCTATCATTATGTCGAGGACAGCCTGGTCCGTAAGGACTCCAGGGAAAGCAGCAGGAGTTTCTCCTGTTCCCGCTGTTTTGCCAAGAAAATCTGGGAATTCCCCAATGAAAAATGTTTTGGAGGTATAACCTAATATGGCAATTGGCACTTACGAGCAGTACAAAGAGCGGCTTCTCAGCATGAAGCCCAACGTCTACCTGAACGGCAAGAAGATCGACCGTTCCAACGGTAAGACCGGCGCTGAGCGCGATCTGGCTGACTGGATCGTCGGCGGCACCTACGTCATGAAGCAGTGCTACGACACTGCTAACGATCCCGATTACGCAGATGTCTGCGTGGTAAAGGATCCTGACGGCTCCGTACACAACCGTTCCACCCACATTCATCAGTCTGTAGAGGACCTGCTGAAGAAGCAGCTCATGACCCGTTTGATCTGCCACCGTGTCGGCGGATGTATGCAGCGCTGCATGGGCTCCGACGCCCTGAACGCCCTGTTCTCCGTCACCTACGACTGTGATCAGGCCTGTGGCACCGAGTATCATGCCCGTCTCCAGAAGTACATCAAGTACTGTCAGGAGAAGGATCTGATCTGCAACTGCGCGCAGACCGACGTTAAGGGTTCCCGTAACCCCAAGTACAAGAGAGCACACATGCAGCCCGACCCCGACCAGTTCTTCCACATCGTTGATACCGATGTAGACGGTCTGGACATCGACGGCACTCCCACCAAGGGCATCATTGTCCGCGGCGCGAAGATCTGCAACTCCTGCGCTCCTTACGTGGACGAGATCATTGCTCTGCCCACCAAGTTTATGGATGCCGAGGACCGTGACTATGCGGTTGCCTTTGCTCTGCCCGCTGACTGGGACGGCATCAAGCTGATGGCTCTGCCCGGACAGCACCACAAGAGAACCCGTCTCGACGCTCCCTTCGCTCAGATCGGCGATGTAGAGTCCCTGACCATTTTCGACGACGTGTTCGTTCCCTATTCCCGCGTGTTCATGAACGGACGCGAGCAGGATGGCGTCTGCCGCTATGCTGGCTATCTGGCTCTGATGTTCGCTCATTATCATCGTCATTCCTACACCGGCTGTAAGACTGCCGTATCCGAGGTCA
>CAJKSU010000209.1 GCA_905202605.1 uncultured Eubacteriales bacterium | reverse complement strand
GCAGCCGCCGTATGCTGTGGAGCGAGGATGTCATTGAACTCAACAAGAAAATATCAGATTTGTCCAGTCAGAATCAAATGCTGACCCAGCTCAAGCAGCAGGGCCTCATTGATCCTGACATTTTTATTTATCAGAGCAATGAGTTGGCCCAGCAGCTCCGTGAAGCCAAACGCCAAAAGGGTCGCTTGCTGGATCAGAATGGCGACGGGACCCTGACGCAGACGCAGGATCTGCTGGAAGTCTTTGAAGCTGGGCCGGACATTCTGGAATCCTTTGATGCAGTAATCTTCGATGAACTGGTAGACAAAATCATTGTGGACAGCAATACCCATATCCAGTTTCGCCTTAAAAATGGACTGGAACTGGCCGAGACGATTGAGAGGACAGTGCGCTGATGGGAAACCGAAAGCAGCCTTTTGGCTATCGTATGGAGATGGGCCGTGTGGTGATTCATCCCCAGGAGGCCGAGACTGTTCAATATATTTTCCAGCAGTACATTGCGGGTGCTTCTTTCAGCACCCTTGTCAACTCGTTATGTGCGCAGGACATATCTTATGACCAGGATAAGGCCTGGAACAAGAACATGGTTGCACGTATTTTGGCTGATCAGCGGTATGCCGGCGAAAACGAATACCCCGCGATCATCTCGCAGGCGGATATGGAAGCAGCGCTGCGGATACGAACCTCCAGGCAAGTTCCCATTCAGAAAACAGCAGCGCAAAAGGTCATTCGCCAACTCAGTGGCCACACGGCTACGCACTCCACAGAACAACAGGTGCTGGACCTGCTAAACAGCCTGATTGGGAGACCGGAAAAGCTGCATATCCAGCCAGCCCAAATGGTAAATGATTCGTGTGTCGATCTCAAGGCGCAGCTGGATAAAATCCTGGCAATACAGCCTGTTGACGAAGATTCAGCCCGTGATTTGGTTTTCAAACTTGCCGCCGCCCGGTATGACCAGATTGGTTCGGCGGAATATGAGACAGAACGGCTCAAGCGGATCTTCGCCGCCGCAGAGCCAATGGAAACACTGGATGCAGAACTGCTGAAAAGCACTGTGGCAGCGATTCATATCCAAGGGAACGGCGCAATTTGCCTGGAGTTAAAAAATCATCAAATGATAGCGAGGTGATTTCTTATGAAGGATTCTCCAGCCAAGGTCATTGTCATTCCGGCCAAACCTGAGATGGCCCAGAATAAGACTGTTCAACGCCAGAAGCGCGTTGCTGCATACTGCCGTGTGTCTACCGATGAAGAAGAACAGCTCAGCAGTTACGAGGCCCAACGTACCTACTACACCGATAAGATCATGTCCAACCGGGAATGGACCATGGCTGGGATTTTTGCCGATGAAGGAATCACAGGTACCTCTGCCCGAAAACGTCCGGAGTTTCTAAGAATGATTCATCTCTGTAAGCAGAAAAAGATCGACATCATCCTGACGAAGTCCATCTCCCGCTTTGCCCGAAACACCGTAGATTGTCTCAACTACATTCGAGCCCTGCGGGAGCTGGGGATCGCAGTGATATTTGAGAAGGAGAACATCAATACGCTGGAGGCAGACAGTGAACTGCTGATTACAATGCTGGGTGCCTTTGCTCAGGCAGAGAGCGAGAGTATCAGCGCCAATGTCCGATGGGGCAAGCGGCAGGCTATGCGGGAGGGGAGGGTATCTATACAATACACCCACCTGTACGCCTTTGAGAAAGGCCCGGATGGGCAACCCATGATCATCCCGCAGCAGGCGGAGGTTGTAAAAAAGATCTTCCGTCAGTATCTTCTGGGGGACAGCCTCCGCATGATAAAGAACACGCTGGAAACTGAGGGGATCCCCAATGTTTATGGTAAAAAAGGATGGAGCATCACAGCCATACGGAGTATCCTGACCAATGAGAAATACTGTGGCGATGTACTGCTCCAAAAAACGTTCATCAGTGACTGTATCAGCCGGAAAGTAATCAAGAATACAGGACAGCTTCCTATGTACTTGATTCAGAATCATCACGAAGGGATCATCGACCGAGATACATTCCAAGCGGCACAAGCGGAGCTTGCACGGCGTAATTCGGCTAAGAGTCCTTCAAAAAAATATGCACCCACAGGAAAAAGCTGCTACGCCAGCAAATACGCTCTGTCTGAACGGCTGGTCTGTGGAGAATGTGGTACTCTTTACCGTCGCTGCACTTGGACGAGTAACGGGAAAAAACGGGTGGTATGGCGCTGTGTCAGCAGAGTGGACTACGGGAAAAAATATTGTCACTACTCTCCGACATTGGGTGAGGAACAGCTTCACCAAGCGATTTTGTCTGCCATCAATTCAGCTATGAGCGATAAGCGAGAACTGATTCGGGAGATCACAGGAGCAATGGAATTGGAGATAGCTCCAATTCCGGGAGAGAATTTGAGCCTTGCGGATATCGAGCGCCGGCTGGAGGAACTAAATGATCAAACACGGGAACTGGTTGCGCAGGCTGCCCGTGCAGAGGATGCTTCCGCCTATACATCTCAGCTCAAGGCCATCATGGACGAAGTGGCTGCACTGAAAGAAAAACGGTCCTTCATCCAAGAACAACGCAAAACCAACAACCAGGCAGTTCAACGTATAACATATGCCGCCACAGCGATGGAGGAAGCATCTGCCGAAATTACCGAATGGAATGAGGGGCTTATCCGTCAATTGGTAGATACGGTCAGGGTCGTGTCTGCAGAAAAAATCATCGTGTTTTTACGCGGCGGCGGTCAAATCGAGCAAACAATGGCACACTAACATTAATAAAAGCCAGAGAAAAGCGTAGCAGAATAAGCTACGTTTTTCTCTTTCTCTGGCTTCAGTATACTATCAGGTATTTAATAGACTTTGGATTGACTCCAGTTTTGGTTGTTCTAGGAAGCGGATGCGGCATTTATGTTGGGAGTCATTATCATGCAGACGAAGCATCCCTAGCGGCTATGGCCGACAGTTATTCCCCTGTTTCTTGAGCCGACCGTAGCCGGGCTGGTGTAACACCAGCTTCTACCTGAAAGACCCGGTACATGGTGGAGATATCGCTGTAGCCCGCCGCGGCGGCAACCTGGGTCATGGTCCAGTCCTCGTGGGCCAGGATCAGCCCCTGGGCATAACGGAACCGTGCCATGCGGAGATAGCGGCTGAGCTGTTCTCCATAATACTTTTTGAAGTTTGCATTGAGTCGAGCAGGAGTTATCTGGAAGCGCTCACTCAAAAAACGGATGGACAGCTCATAGTTTGGAATGTTCTCGTCGATGTACTGGCGGATCTCCAGCATTTTGCCCCGGATCTCGTGGTCCAGCCGGTGGTGCATAGAGCCGTATACTTGGTCCAGCAGCATCCGCAGAGCATCCAGAAGCGCCCGGTCAGTGGTCAAAACGGTGTGGGATAGGTGCTGGTTTTCCTGGAGAGCGCTCGTGCTAATCGAGGCGGTTCGGATCAGCGTCTGGGAGAAGCAGTGTAGGAACAGTCGGTATTGCTGGCCTACGGAATCCAGAGACGCAATACTGTGGGCCAGAATCTCCTCCAGAATGTGAACGGACAGCTTTTTTGTGTCGGCGTGGGGACCGCCCAACTCCGAGACCACCTGGCTTGCCAGAGCATGATAATCCGCCAGAGCTTGGGATAGACCGTCCTCTGGCTCCAGGGAGACCGGGATTAGCCCCGTCCGAGTCTGGCAAAAGGCGTGGTAGGCCTTCGCCCGCCGTAGAGCCAGGGCCGCCTGCCAGATGGTCTGTTCTCCATAGAACACCGGGCTTTGCAGTATCAGCAGAGGAGACCCGGCGGAGAGAGACTGATACAGGGAGATTAGGTCTTCATTTAATCCTTGGGCGGCCTCGGCAGAGAGGGGCTTTTCAAGGCACAGCCGCGGAAAGGCCAGCAGACCGTACACATCTCCGCCAGTGAGAGATACCAGGGCATGTCGCTGGGGAAGATGTGCCCGAAAAGCCCTGGCCACATCGGCACAGAAGCTCTCCTGGCCCGGCAGAACCAGCCCCTCCCGGGGACACAGCAGGGTCAAAAGAAAGCCGCCGTTGCCCAGAAGCAGGCCCTGTTCTTCCAGATAGTCAAAGCAGGCTCCGGCGTCCGGACTCAACAGGATAGTGTCCAGACATTGGCTCAGTGGGGCGGGCTGGGCCGCCGAAGGGTCAGCGCACAAATATAGCATAGTTCCTCCCATCACAGATCGACAAACTTTTTTGCCTCTATTTTACAGAGCTCAGCGGAAAAACGCAACGAGGATATTGCAAAATCATGTACAAAATTTGCGAAAAGTACAAAATAACTTTTCCTAAATTCGACAAATTAAGAAACAGGAACGCAAATTGCAATAGATAGTGAAGTTTTTTATAATACCTTCTTAGTGAAATGACTCACTGATTTTGGAACGATTCCGGCATGGACCGGAACATGGAGGTTATTATGAAAACCCAAGAGAAGTCCGCCGTTGCGGAGAAAGACAAGATTGGCGTCTGGGGAAAACTGTGCTATTCCATCGGTTATGCTGGTGAGAATGGATTCCAGACGATTTTCAACAGCTACTGCATGATTTTTCTGATGTCCGTGGGCGGTGTCAGCACCGCCTTTGTGGGAACCATGATGATGCTTGCCCGTATCTGGGACGCCATCAACGATCCGATTCTGGGCACCATCGCAGACCACACTAACACCCGCTGGGGTAAGTACCGGCCCTATTTCATCGGTTCCATCATTCCTATGGCAATCCTGTTTGTGGCACTGTTCTCGGTGCCGCCAC
>CAJKSU010000208.1 GCA_905202605.1 uncultured Eubacteriales bacterium | reverse complement strand
GTTTCGCCGTTACCTGCGTATCCCATACCAATACATCGTTCCATCCTTCCACCGTGCCACCTTCCCCAGCGCAATGAGATGGTCGAGATGCGCCATGGCCTCCCCTACGGCGAACCACTTCTGGGGCGTGGGGAACTCCGCCCAGTTTCTTGCCCGGATGCGCCATGTCATATGCGCCGCCACATCCCACGCAGTCATGGGGACTCCCGGCGAAAGAATATCCACGACCTCCTGACAACGGGCGGCATGGTGCTCGATCAGCTGGCCGCACCGCTCCGAAAACGGCATATGCACCTGCCGGTGGGCTGGGAGGGGCAGGGTCACCGGCAGCTTTTTGATTTCTGTCAAGGAATTCAGATAATCCCCCAGAGAATCGGGACGCCCCATCCAGCGGGTGATGTTGGGGGTAATGTCAAACAGCACGTGATCCCCCAGCAGGCAGATGCCCGTTTCCTCCTCCCACAGGCACATATGCCCCGGCGTGTGTCCCGGCGTTACGATTGCTTTGAACCAATGCCCGCCGTAGGAAAACACGTCCCCCGGCTGCACGGGAAGATAGCCGTCATAGGGGATGGGCGAAAGCCCCTGCGCCGGGTTCCGCTCCGTGAGCACCGCCAGCAGGTCACGGGGAAAGCCCTCGGCAGCAAAGCGTTCGTCGGAATCCGCCCAGCGGAAGGTGCTGTGCTTCCCAGGCATGTGGGAGAGATCCTCTGCGCCGATGTAGATTCTGGTGGAACGCCCTCGAATCTCCGGGGCAAGGCCGGTGTGATCGGAATGGAGATGGGTGAGGAAAATATCCGTGTTGTCCATGGAAATCCCCAGCTCCGCCAGCCCGGACAGCAGTGCCTGACGGCATGCCTCCTGCCGGAAGCCCGTGTCCACCAGCAGATTCCGCTGCCCGGTGATGACATAGGCATTGAGACTTTTCAGCGGATTTCCGGGCAGAGGAATGGGAATGGCGTAGAGGCTGGGGGCGAGTAGAATTGGCATAGGGGTTGCTCCTTTCATGGGTACGCTGGATTGACAGCGTGCCGCCCGGCACCTGTCGTGTGTGCGCAGCATTCCCAGAAATGCTGCGCGGTAACAAGGGCGCTGCTTACTCGTCCGCCTGCCACGCATCTGCGCCGGTGACGGCGACATAGCCGCTTTCTCCATCGGGGATTTGCGTAAGATCGGCATCGAACCACGTGTTCGACAGGGCGGCAAGGCTGCCGTCCTCCCGCATTTTTCCGATAAAATCATGGAAGGCAAGGAGTACATCCTTATTTTCCCCCTTCCGGGGAAAGGCAAAGGTCAGGGGGACCGCTTCCCACTGGGCATCCTGCACGTGCATGGTATCCGCCATACCGTTTTCCGCCAGCAGCCGGGGGCATAGGGAAGCAAACAGCAGCGCACCGTCCGCCTCCCCCTCCGACACAGCGGGGAGCAGCCCGGCGGGGGAATCCACCAGCATGGAGCGGATGGCGACGCCGTTTTCCGCCTCCTGTGCAATCATGTCCTCCAGCGTTATGGAGGCAGACGCATCGGCGGCAATCACCTTACCGTCCCAGAAGCTCAGGCTGCCGTCCTCCGGCACGCCGTCTGCCGCCGGAGAGACAATGGCATAGGAATCCCATGCGTAGACATCCGTAAACCAGTACAGGCTCAGACGATCCACGTCCACGCCGGTGTGACCGGAGATGGTATCCAGCTCACCGGCCTCCAGCATGCCCCAGAGGCTGGAAGAATCGCCGGTCGTCCAGGAAAGGGTCATGCCGTAGTAGTCGCAGAAGTCCGTGAGCAGGTCAACCTCCATGCCGGAAAGAACGCCGCTGCCATCGTCCTGTGTCCAGCCCGGCTCCGTGCCGTCGGCGCCCACCCGCAGGGTTCTGCCCTGAAGGGACGACCATTTTGTTTGCAGCGCATCGGCGGCGCTGCCGTTGGAATCCGGCTCATAGGCGGAGGACTCCACAGCGGAAGACGCCTCCAAAAGGCTGGCAGTGTCAGCGGTTTCCGGGGTACTGCCCTCCGGGATGATGCCAAAGGACGATGGAGAAGCGGCGGATTCCGCACCCACGGCGGCCTCCTGCTTGCCGCAGCCCGCCATGAGCATCATCATCGCCAGCGCAGCGGCTGCCGCCCGGCGCAAAAATGTTGTTCGTTTCATAAAAACCTCCCGTGATGTGGATGGAACGAATGTACAGGGATAGGGTTATTGTATGCCGGGAGCGTTGGGATGTCAAGGGAGGAGCATAGAATAGCGGAGAAGCAGGAGGGACGCAATGGGGTGGTGCAAAGCATCCCTTGATTCGGGAAGAGGGGACGCAGGATTTGCTTCGTCGTATTGACTTTCCCGGTCGCTTCCTGTAAACTGATAGGGAATAAACGGCATTTCCGTCGGTTTTCCGGACGATGCCGAAAGGAGCAATCCATGAATACGTGCAAAAAGATCAACCGTTCCGCCGCCGCGCTGGCAGTGGTCTGCGGGGCGGTATTGATACTGATGCTGCTGTGCAACCGCTTTATGCCCATGGTGGCGGACGATTTCAGCTACAGCTACAGCTGGGCCACCGGGGAGAGAATCCGCAGCATCGGGGACATCATCGGTTCCCTGCGGGTGCATTATCGGGCCACCAATGGCCGGGTCATTGCTCATTTCTTCGCCCAGCTGTTTCTCTGGCTGCCCCGCATTCTGTTTCAGTTCTGCAACGCCGGGATTTTCCTGCTGCTGATGCTTTTGATGTATCGGCTCTGCCGCCTGCCTGGCCGGCACAGTGCGCTGCTGCTGGCGGTGCTGTTTGGGCTGGTATGGTGCGCCACCCCGGAGTTCGGTCAGGTCTATCTGTGGCTGGACGGGGCGTGCAACTATCTCTGGAGCGGCTTTTTCACCCTGCTCTATCTTGCGCCGCTGCTCCGCAGTCTCATAGAGGGAACGGAGCTGTCCCGTCATCCCGGGCGCTGGGTCAGCACCATGCTTCTGGGCTTTGCCGCCGGGGCGTATCTCGAAAATGTCTCTGCCGCCGCCATTTTCATGGCTGCACTGCTGATGGTGCTGGTGCGCTTCCGGGGGAAACGAAAGCTGCCCCTGTACTGGCCCATTTCCTTTGTTCTCAGCATTGCGGGCTATCTCTCCATGATGCTGGCTCCCGGCGAGATGAAGAATAAGGTCGGGACCACCAGCCTTGTGGTGCTGCGGCACAACTTTATGGACGCCCTCAATATGCTCAAGCTGTTCTGGCCCCTGCTGCTGGTGCTGGGGATTCTGGCAATTCTCTCGGTGTATTACGGCTGCTCCAAGGGGCGGCTGCTGGCTGCCGGGGTCCTGTTTTTGGGGAGCATGGCGGCGAACTTTGTATTCATCTTTGCGGCCTATTATCCCACCCGTGCAGCCTTCTACACGGTGCTGCTATTGGTGCTTGCCATTGGCGTTCTCCTGCCGGAGCTGATGGACAGTGCCAGCGCTCTGCCCCTTGCCTGCGCCGTCTGGGCGCTGCTGCTGATTACCTCCTATCAGGCGTTGCTGGGGCTCAACGACATCTATGAGGTCTACGGCACCTTCCGGAGCAATGAAGCCATCATCGCCGAGGCAAAGGCGGAGGGTCAGCTGGATGTGGCTGCCGTTTTTCCCAAGCGTGACACCCAGTATGCCTATGCCAGCTACTACGAGCCGGATCCCAATGCGTGGCCCAACACCACCATTGCAAGGTATTACGGCCTCAATTCCATCGTCTTCCAATAAGGAAAGGAGCCGCTATGCTATCCGTTATTTTACCGGCCTATAATGAGGAGCAGATGATCCCGCTGACCGTTTCCACGCTGGGGCGGGTGCTGGGCGATACGGTTCCCTATGAGCTTCTGTTTGTGGACGACGGCTCCAAGGATCATACGTGGGACATTCTCTGCCAGCAGGCGGAGCAGGACCCCCATGTGGTCGGGCTGCATTTCAGCCGGAATTTCGGCAAGGAGGCCGCCATGTTTGCGGGACTGGAGCGCGCCAAGGGCGACTGCTGCGTGGTCATGGACTGTGACCTCCAGCATCCCCCGGAGAAAATTCTTGAAATGTACCGGCTCTGGGAGCAGGGCTACGAGGTAGTGGAGGGCGTCAAGGCCGACCGGGGCGATGAGAGCCGCGCCCACAGTATGGCGGCAGGGCTGTTCTATCAGCTCATCAGCAAGGCCGCCGGCATGGACATGTCTCATTCCTCGGACTTCAAGCTTCTGGACCGGAAGGTGGTGGACGCACTGAACGCCCTGCCGGAGCGGAATATCTTCTTCCGGGCGCTGTCCTACTGGGTGGGCTACCGGCGTGCTACCGTCACCTATGACGTGCAGGAGCGTGCCGCCGGTTCGTCCAAATGGTCTACCAGAAGCCTTGTGCGCTATGCGCTGGTGAATATCACCTCCTTCTCCACGGCACCCCTGCAGATCGTAACGTTTCTGGGTCTTCTGACGCTGGCAATCTCGGTGGTGCTGGGCTGCGTGTCGCTGTATCAGAAGTTTGCCGGCATTGCGCTCAGCGGCTTTACCACGGTGATTATTTTGCAGCTGTTTTTCAGCAGCATTCTCATGATCAGTCTGGGCATCATCGGCTTCTACATCTCGAAGATCTATCAGGAATGTCAGGGCCGCCCCCGGTATCTGATCTCCGAGACCTGTGGAAATGCAAAAACGCCGGACGTGCGGTAATCACATAGCTCCTGCAAGGGGGTGCTGCAAAATGCGGCGCCCCCTTTTCTGCGCTCCCATACTATGGACTTTTCCCCTGCTATCTGATATAGTATAAAGGTTAAGTCTTCAAGGAAAGAGGTGCAGCGGCATGGC
>CAJKSU010000207.1 GCA_905202605.1 uncultured Eubacteriales bacterium | reverse complement strand
TTTCTTCCTGCCGAAAGAAGATGAGCAGAAAACGATTTTCTGAATGGCCCCTCGTTTAGTTAAGGCAACTCATACATCCTACACGACGCTCATGCCGATGATCCGGCCGGAGGTCACAGAGTAGCCCAGGTTGGCGCCCCGCAGGTGGTAGTCGTTGCCCTGGGAGCCGGAGGTGCACACGCCGCCGGCATAGAGGCCGGGCACAGGCTTGTGGTCCTTCTCCGACAGGACCTGCATCTTCTCATTGACGATGATGGGTCCCTGGGTGTCGATGAGGATGGGCCGGAACTTCAGCGCGTAGAAGGGCGCCTTGGTCAGGGGAATCAGGAACTTGGGGTCCTTGGCGAACAGACCGTCCCGCTGATTGTAGCAGAACTCGTTGTACTCCTTGACCGTGGCGCAGAGAGCCTCCGCGTCAATGCCTGCAGCCTTGGCCAGTTCCTCGATGGAGTCTGCCTTGAAGACCCAGCCGGACTTCCGCTTGTATTCTGCTTCCAGGCTGTCCTTGGGGTTGCCAGGGCCGTGGCGCATGGGCATGCCTTCGCCCTCGGGACCCCCCGGACCGCCAGGGCCGCCCTCTCCCATATCCATTCCGGGAGGAGGCCCGCCCATCATGCCGGGCTTCTGCATGGCCTCGAAGATATTGCCGTCGAAAAGTGCGTAGCCGATCATGCCGGGCTGACGAACAAGGGCGTTGGCGCTCTCGTTGCCCATGGTGGAGGTCTCGTCATGGAACCGTTCGCCGTAGGCGTTGACCCACAGGGAGCAACCCTGATGGGCGGCCCGGTTGGGGGCATCGAGGCGGCTGTCACAGCTGTAGGCGTTCTCTTTGACCAGGGTGCAGTGGGCAGCCAGTTCCGCCCCGGCGCTCTTTGCCAGGGAGATGCCGTCGCCCTGGAGGGGCAGCGCGTCCGTGTAGAAGAGATCGTCGTACTCCTCGGGGAAGTATTCATGGAGCAGCTCGGAGTTCCCGGTAAAGCCGCCGGTAGTGATTGCCACGGCCTTGCAGGCGATGGTAATGGTCTCACCTTGGTCATTTACCGCCTCCACACCACAGACCGCACCGTCTTCATCGGTCAAGATCTTGGTGGCACCGGTGTTCCGGAGAATCTCATTGCCGCCCTCGGTCAGCACTTCCGCCATCCGCTTGATAACGGCATAGAAATTGCCGAAGGGATACTTGTTGTTGACCATGGTGCCGCCGTTCCGGTAGGGAATGCCCAGATCCCGGACGAACTCGATGGTATTCCAGGACTCGTCCAGAAACGTCCGGAGGATCTTGGGATTGACCAGACGGTAGTGATGGAAGCTCATGGCCTCCCGGAATTCATCGTCCGCCTTGTTGTTGCCGTTGTCCTTGTCTATGGGATCGGCCACGTGCAGGTCACCGCCGGCCATCCGGGAGTTGCCTCCTAGGAACTGGCTCTTCTCCAGAACAAGAATGTCCTTGATGCCGTTCTGCATAGCGCTGACTGCCGCGGCCATTCCTGCTCCGCCGGAGCCGATGACTACAAAATTCGCTTGTTTCTTCATTATGGTCACTCCTTACTCGATTTCATCCATAGCGTCTGCGTACCTGTTATGGGCCGCCATAAATGGTTAGATGGACACCCAGTAGGTGAAGGATGTCCCGTCATCTACCAGAGGAAGCTCCACATAGGTCTCCCAGTCGTACATGCCGTGTGCTATGTCATAGCCGTTTTCCATGCAGATCTTCGCGTCAATGACCTGGCCGGTGGGCAGGTTGGTTTCATTCGCCGTCTCCTCGGGCTACGCGGCGCTGTCCGGAACGGCCTCCGCGGACTCGGCAGGCACATCGGCAGACTGTTCTGCGGAAAAGGCGGCCTCCGGCTGCGCACTATCACCAGCAGTCTGGGCAGAATCGCTGCCGCAGCCCGGTAGGACACCAAGGACCATAGCCAGAGCCGGCAGCAGGGCAAATGCTTTTTCATATCGATTTCCTTTTTGCTCAGTCTTTCTTCGGTGAGATTGCACTGAGAGGACACAGGGACGCGCAGGTGCCGCAGCCCACACACCGATCTTGGGCAATCTGATACTGGTCGCCGTCGGGGGCGATGCACTTGATCGGACAGTTGTTGAAGCACCGCCCGCAGGCAATGCACTCGTTACTGATCACATAGGTCATGTTGGTTCCTCCTTTCGTTCTGATTTGATTTCAGTATAATAACAAACCGGCGTAAAAGTCCAATATATAAATTTAAGACACCATAACATGAACAATATAAGGAATGCCTGCCGGGACCCGACAGGCATTCCTTATCTGTTTCGATATTCGAGATAGTCCCCCAAAATGCTTTACCGCTGCGGTAGAGTCTGGTGCACACGGGAAATGGATTAATAACTCTATACCACTCTGACGGCATAGCTCTCAATGCATCCATCGGAATCAGAGTTCGTTCAATTCCATGGATTTGAAATAGGATAGGAGTTTATGGTAAAAGGACTTGGCAACGGGAGACATATACCGGCGTTTCCGGGAAAGAACGCCCAGTGTTCGCTGAAAGCTCTCATCCTGAATCGGGACAACGCGAATCAGGCTCAGTCGTTCCAGTGGTAAGGTCTTTTTCATGTCATAATACCCCAAGGTAGAGATCAGGGCAATACCCAATCCCTGCTCGATCATCGGGCCAAGCACTTCAAACTCATTGCCGATAAAAGAAAACCGAGGTTCAAAGCCGGCTTTTACGCAGGCAGCGGTCACATAGTCCGGATCGTCGGAATCATTCAGCAGGAGGGATTCGTCCTTTAGGTCTAAAAGTTTCAGCGTATCCCGCCCTGCAAAGGGATGTGATGCAGACATAAGCGCATAGTATTTTTCAACAATCAGCGATTTCCAATCATAATCGCACTCCGGCAAGGGCGTATAGGTCAGCGCATAATCCAGCATACCGCTGTCCAGACCTGCCCGCACCTCGTTCATGTCTGCAATGCGCCTCTGTCGAAACAGAATGTCCGGATTCTCGGATAAGGCTTGAATCATCAGTTGATTGATCTGCCGGGCCGCGCTGGTGGAAATGGAGATGCGGCCAAGCTGCTGGTCTCTGAGGTCTTTCAGCTCCCGTTCCCCCTCGGAGATCTCCCGCATGATGGATTCAGCCCGGGCATAAAACGTGCGGCCAAAGTCGCTCAGGACAATTCCTCTGCCGCTGTGTTCAAACAATGGGACGCCCAGGCTTTTCTCCAGTCTTGTAATGCAGCGGCTCACAGAGGACTGCGCTACATGGAGGGAGTTCGCCGCGGCAGTCATGTTTTCTGTTCTGGCCACAGCCAGGAAGTATTCAATTTGCAGTAGCTCCATAGTGTTCCTCCTATAATTGATCAGGCACAAGTATCTGTGCTTTGATTTTACCATGTCTTTACAAGGGTTTCAAGATAACTGGGGAGGGTATATTGTTTTTGAAATGATGTCCGAAAAATCCATATTGGAAATCATATAGCCCCCGTATCATGAAAAGACAGGAAAGAGTACGGAAGCGTATGAAGCATATCAGTTTCCATTCAATCGTGATAAAATACGATGAGACTGAACCATGGGGTTCAGTCTCGTTGTATCTCTTCGGACAAAAGGAAACAGTCTTTCCCAAAGGTGTCAACATGCGCCTCGAAATCTTTAAAAACGTTCCGCAAAGCTGAAAAAGTGCTGCTAATTGTTGCTGTCCTTAAAAGCTTGGTTGACTGTCTCCGGATAGATTTTTTCATGGTCCTTGAGGAATATTCACCGTGCGGAAATAGTGGAGTTGTGCCATACCTTTCATGAAATTCTCCGTTTTTGGTTGTTTTGCACAAACGGTGTGGCATAGAACGCGAAAGATTCAACAATATAACTGCGACCTTATATCGTTTTTCGAATGGTACTTAAAAAATATATATTGGTATTTGTTTTCTGTCGAAACTATACTTAACTTTAGGGGGTGAGAATATGGTTTAGGTAATCAGCGGCGAGCGCATCGCCTGCGGACGGTGCTTCAACAACTGTCCGCTTTCGTGTATTGCACAGCAGGGAGACCAATATCAGAACAGAAGAATTGATGAGAAGTAGGAGGATATTCTCATGAAAAAAGGATTGTCTGTACTTTTAATCGCTGCATTGCTTTTATGTATGATGGCCGGCTGCGGGACTCCGGCGGCATCATCTGAAACCGACTCGACCCCGGTATCAGATGGTGCGGAGATGTCTGCTGCCCCGTCAGAGCCTGCTACGGAGGTACCGGATGCGTCTATGGCGGAACCGGAGGATTCTTCGGAAGAAACCTCATTGACCGGTGCCGTGATCCCGGCGGAGGACTGTAAGGCCAAGGGCTATGACGTGAAGTACGGTATGTTTGACTTTGAGACCTATGTGGAGCTGCCTTTGACCGAGGAGCCCAGAACCCTGTCCTACTGGTTTATGATCCAGCCCTTTATGATGGGCTATAACAATGTGACCGAAAATGATTTTACCTATTTTAAAGAGATGGAAGCCCGCACGGGCGTTCACTTGGACCTGAAAGCGGTTTCCATGTTCAGTTCTGCTGAGCAGTTTGCATTGATGCTGACCTCTGGCGACTACACCGATATGGTGGAGGGAGCCACGGCTAACTACAGCGGCGGCGGGAGCAAGGCCATTCCATAAAGTGACCTCCTTGCCCCGGCTCCTTTTTCGGGCCGGATTTTGTTGTGGTGGATAAATGAAATGCCCTCTGCCTCCTGTATGTGCACCTACAGGGGATAGAGGGCAGAAAAACCCGGCTGCTGAGATGAGGCAGCAGCCGGGTATGTACGGGTATTCGGTTAAGTCAGTAAACTGGAATTTCTATTTGTG
>CAJKSU010000206.1 GCA_905202605.1 uncultured Eubacteriales bacterium | reverse complement strand
CTGCTCCAGCTGGAGAAAACCCGCGGGCTTGTGAGGCCGGACGGGGCCATTGTCTGCCTGATGAGCGGGTATTTTGTCCAGCGGGGGGAGCCTGCGCTGTACCCGCCCCGGCTTCGGGCGGAGGCGGCGGTGCGCTCCGGGGCAGATCTGGTGCTGGAGCTGCCCATCACTGCGGCGGTGAATGCTGCGGGATATTTTGCGGAAAAGGCGGTCTGGTGCCTTGACCGGCTTGGGTGCGTGGATACGCTGTCCTTTGGCAGCGAATGCGGCAGCCTTTTGCCGCTCAGCCAGGCGGCAGATCTGCTGGACAGTCCGGAGCTGGAGGAGACTCTGCGAGAAAGCCTGTCCACTGGCTGCTCCTATGCCGCCGCCAGAGCCGCCGCCATGGAGCGGCTGGGAGCAGACGGAGAGATTCTGTCTCAGCCCAATAATGCCCTTGGAATTGAATATATCCGTAGCATACAAAAGCTGGACAGCACTATGGAGCCATGGACATTCCAGCGGGACATGGATATTCCTTCCGCTGGGATGCTTCGTCTGCGGCTCACGGATGATAGCTTGCTAAACGAGGGAAAGGCTCCAACGGAGATGGACAGTCCGGAACGGTGGCTTCCGCAGAAGCAGCTGTACCGTGGTGCAGCTATGCACACCCTCCAGAACGGGGAGCGCGCCATGCTGGCAGTACTCCGTGCCCTGCCGGACGAGGCATTTGCCCGGATGGCCTTTGAAGCGGAGGGGATTTCCAGCAAGGTGAAAAAGGCATGCCGGACGGAAAACAGTCTGGATGGCATCCTCAGCCGATGCAAATCCAAGCGCTTTGCCTACAGCAGGCTGAAGCGGACACTGCTTTGCCTGTATCTTGGGCTGAACGCAGGGGAGATGCAGCGGGAAATTCCCTATCTCCGGGTGCTTGCGATGAATGACCGGGGGCGGCAGGTGCTGGCACAGGCCAGAAAAAGAAGTGAGCTTCCGCTGGTATCCGGGGCAATCCCGCGTACCACGGCAGCGGAGGAATACTTTGCACTGGAGCAGCGGGCGGCGGATCTCTACACTCTGTTTGCACCGGCAGAAACACGGGAAGAATGGGGTCAGCTCCGGGCAGCGCATCCCACGGTCTGTTGATCGGGGCAATCCGAGAAAGGTGTTGCAGCAGAAAAATTTTGACTGCCTGACCAGCGACGATACGATGCAGGTCAGCATAAAGAAACCCCGGGCTGATTGCAAAAAATGCATGCAGTCCGGGTTCTTTGTGTGTTAGGAAGCAGTCAGCTGTAGAGATTCACCGACAGATACCGCTCGCCGGTGTCCGGCAGGATCACCACAATGTGCTTTCCCTTGTTCTCCGGGCGGAGGGCAAGGGTTTTTGCTGCCCACAGGGCAGCACCGGAGGAAATTCCTACCAGCAGGCCCTCGGTGCGGGCCACCTCCTGACACGTCAGGTAGGCGTTGTCATCGGTGACGGGAATAATCTCGTCAATGAGCTTCTGATCCAGAATTTCCGGGATAAAGTTTGCACCGATGCCCTGAATCTTGTGGGGGCCGACCTTGCCTTCACTGAGCAGCGGGGAAGCGGCAGGCTCTACAGCGATGACCTTGCAGCCGGGATTGTGTGCCTTGAGCACCTTGCCATTGCCGGTGAGGGTGCCGCCGGTGCCGACTGCGGAAACGAAGATGTCCACCTCACCGTCCATGTCCCGGAGAATCTCCTGAGCGGTGGTTTCTTCATGAGCCTTGACGTTGGCGGGATTGCTGAACTGGTCGGGGATAAAGGAGTTGGGGTTCTTTTTATGAAGCTGCTGCGCCTTGGTGACTGCGCCGTTCATGCCCTCCCAGGCAGGGGTCAGGACGATCTCCGCCCCCAGAGCGGCAAGGAGACTCCTGCGCTCCTTGCTCATGTTTTCGGGCATGGTCAGCACCAGCTTCAGGCCGCGGGTGGCGCAGATATAGGCAAGGCCAATGCCGGTATTGCCGGAGGTAGGCTCAATGACCACGGTTCCGGCCTTGATTTTCCCGGCTTTCTGGGCTTCATCGATCATATAAAGGGCGGCACGGTCCTTGATGGAGCCAAGGGGGTTAAAGTATTCCAGCTTGGCATAGATGGGGGCGGCTGTACCCCAAACCCTTCCGGCGCGCTCCAGCTCTAACATGGGGGTGTTGCCGATGAGCTCCGGCAGCGCATGGTAAACGTGCATAACGGTTCCTCCCAATCAAATTTTCCATATGTGTTTGGTATGCTTTTCATAGGGATAGAGTACCGCAGCCGTTCCAAAAAGTCAAGCTGAAACCCTATGAATGGTCATTAGAAAAATCCGTGAAAAAGTCCAGAATCGCAGAGCCGGAGATCTCATAGAGGAAGAACATCAGCAGGGTCAGCACCGTCAGTACGGTGGCGGAGATATAAAAAGATAGGTTTTCCCGGATGCTGCGGGTATACCGTCGTCTGAGTGTCATAAAACCCCCTCCTTAGAGCTGCAGATCAGCAGCGGAGGTGCGGTGTTCCTTGTCCTCCTGACGGTCAATTCTCCCGTCCTTGATCCAGATGATCCGGTGGGCCATGGCGGAGATCGCCTCGTTGTGGGTGATGATCACAATGGTGGTGCCGTATTCCCGGTTCATCTTCCAGACCGCCCAGCATATTGAGCAGCGTACTTTTCCCGGAGCCGGAGGGGCCGAGGATCACGCAGATCTTCCCCTCCTCCAGCTGAAAGCTGGCGTGATTCAGCGCGTAGACGGCGGCCTCGCCGTCGCCGTATTTCCGAACTGCGTCCTTTAGTTCGATCAGCACAACGTCATCTCTTTTCTCTAAAACGTGTTAGCGATAGCTAACTGATGCACAGAAAAAATGCCCCATACTGTGGAGCCTGTCAAAGAACCTCGTGGTGCGTGATGGGAATGAGCAGCAGGGGGAAGAGTGAAGGGGGGGCAAGGCCCGCCCTTCGCGTTCAATCAAACGGATTTTTGAACTATTTGAAGTTCAAAAATCCGCAGCTCAACGTGGCAAAAAGACTTTTTTGGCACGCTGAGCAGTACAGACCCCAAAAGGGTCTGTACTGTGGGGACTGAATGGGAGAACTTAGTGGCGGTGGAACAGTCCCTTTTTCTCATAGGGATGCGCATCCGCGTTGGTCACGGTATAGCCGGTGGCATTGACGACTTCCTTGAGCTTGTCGAGGTCAATGTTCTGCTCGGTCTGAATGACGCAGGTTCCGGCGCTGTGAGAGGATTTTACCTTCTTCACGGGAAAGGCCTTGCGAACGGCGTCGTTGACGTGGGCCTCGCACATACCGCACATCATACCGTCAATGTGTAATGTAATTTCAGTCATGCTTATACACCTCGGAATCCGGCGCATGCCGGGATAATTTTCAGACAGAAGCAGAATGGTAAGTTCTGTCTAACCAATGGCTAGTATAGCGTGTTCCATCCCGTTTGTCAATGCAATCTCACGAAAAGAATGGAAAACCAAGTGGTTCTGTAGGAAATGCATAAAGACAGCACCCTGCACGGCGTGGATCGCCGTACCGCTTCGCCGCCTCCTGCAATACCGGACGCGGCCCCACCAGAGACAGCTTCCCGGACAGGATCGTCAGGCCGCAGAGCGCCGCCAGCGTGAGGGCAAAGCTCACCGGCTCCGATGGATGGGTGGTTCCGATTCGGATAAAATGTATTTGTCCCCGGGAAAGCGCCGGTGACCAGCACCGGAACCCTAGGCAGAAGTCCCTGACTTAGATAGAGCTTCCGTGGATATTTCATGATGCCCCCGCCTGCTTGGTGACGATATGAATGGCGGCACTTTCATAGCTGCCCAGCGGGGAGAAGCAGTCCTGCGCACCCTCAGTGAGGTAGATTTCTCCATCCTTGGTGAGGAGGATAAAGTCAAAGCCGCCGTTTTCCTGCCAATAGGAAATGGCCTTGTCCAGCCCCATCACAAACAGCGCCGTGCTCAGACCGTCGCCGGTGAGGGCGGAGTCGGAGAGAATGGTCACGGAGGTGAGGCCACTTTTTGCGGGATAGCCAGTTTCGGGATTCAGAATGTGCCAGTAGATTTCACCGTCGTCCCCCTCAAAATAGCGCTCGTAGCCGCCAGAGGTGTCAATGGCGCAGTCGGTGACGCTGACCACACCGGCATAGCTGGCGGTGTCGTTGGGATCCTGAATGGCGATGCGCCAAGCCGAGCCATCGGGCTTTGCGCCAATGGCACGGATGGTGCTGCTGCCCAAGTTTAGCAGAGCGGAGGTAATACCCGCGTCCTCCAAAAGCGCCGCAGCCTGATCTCCGGCATAGCCCTTGGCAACAGAACCCAGATCCAACTCCACACCCTCCGGGAGGGTGGCGGTGGTTCCGTCCAGTGTTATTTTGCTGTCATCCACCAGCGGAAGCAGCTTATCAAGCTCCGACTGGCTGGGAATCTGATATTCTCCGGTGGTAAAGCCCCAAGCCAGAGACAGGGGATAGCTGGTCAGCGCCAGCGCCCCGCCGGTGCTTTTGCCCAGTGCCAGCGCCTTTTCCAGCAGGGCAGCGGTGTTCTCGGAAAGGGTGACCGGCTGCCCGCCGGCGTGATTGAGACGGTAGATTTCACTTTCGGAATTGGTAACAGAAAGCTGTTGATCCAGCTCGATGATCATGGAGGAGATATCCTGCAGGGCGGCTTCTGCGCCGGTGCCGTATGCCTTGAAGGTCATATAGGTGTCCATGGCAAACAGCTCGGAGCTATACTCCGTGTCCATAGAGACGGTTTCCGGGGAGGAATCTGCCGCAGAAGCCGTGACAGGGGCTGTAGACACAGCAGAAGCGCAGGCGGTAAGTTGCAGCGCAAGACATAGCGCAAGAGAAACGGTTGCAGTACGGTTCAAATG
>CAJKSU010000205.1 GCA_905202605.1 uncultured Eubacteriales bacterium | reverse complement strand
GAACATGTCTACATACGGCTCCAGCATCTTACACAGCTCCACGCCCTCATTCAGATCATAGCCGCCGGGGGTCAGCTCAGAGCCGGAGATACGCAGCTCAATGAGACATTTGGGGGCGGCCTGCCGAACTGCCTGAAGTACCTCGATCACAAACCGGCAGCGATTTTCCCGGCTGCCGCCATATTCATCGGTGCGGTGGTTGGACAGGGGAGAGAGGAACTCCGCCAAAAGCCAGCCATGACCGGCGTGGATGGTGAGGATATCGAAGCCCGCCATGGCGCAGTTGGCTGCACTGCGGCGGTAGCCGCCGATCACATCGTCCATGAGCTTCCGATCCATGCCGCGAACGGTCTGATTGCCCTGATCGTCAAAGATATCGCAGGGGCCGACGGGCAGCACATGGCCGGGCAGGAAGGCGGGATTGCAGCGCTTGCCGCCGTGACCGAACTCGATGGAGGCATAGGCGCCGTATTTATGGATGGTGGAAACCAGATCATACATGGAGGGCACCGCAGTGGGGTTGTCCAGAATGACCATGGAGGGGTGGTCGGGGCCGGTGGCGCCATGGGCAACTGCCTCGCCTACATTGACCAGCGCTGCGCCGCCCTTGGCCCGAAGCTCATAATAGGCGATGTTTTCGGGAGAGAAGACGCCGCCGCTGCCCATTTCCGCCAGAGAGGTGGGGGCGGAGATGATGCGGTTTTTCAGGGTCAGATTCCCCAGCTTAAAGGGGGAGAGCAAAAGATCGTATTTGGACACGTTGTGTTTCTCCTTTCATGCTCAACAGTATCATGTTGGTTCTATTATACTAGATTCGTATGCGAAAAAGGAAATAGATAATTGATATGGAAGATAACCTGAAGTTATTAAGACGGGCGCAATTGGCGGCGCAAAATGGTGCAGGATTGGGACAAATATGTTTTTTCTGTGAAGACGAACGGGGAAAAGGAGCAATTTTGCCGCAAATTTCACGAAAAACCGTCCAAATATAACTGCGGGTTATGTTTGATAACAAAACGGTATTGGATAATATGAAAATGTTTCGCTAATATTTAGCTCGTGAAACGAAAAGAAAGGAATGAGCACAAATGAAAAGAACTCGTTTAACGGCCCTGACTCTGGCGGCGTGCATGGTCGGCGCGCTGCTCACCGGCTGCGGCGGAAGCAAGACTTCCTCTGCAGCGCCTTCGGAGAGCACCAAGGCAGTTTCCGAGGCAGCCCCTGCCGCCAACGAAACCACCATCCCTGCATCCGACGCAGAAGAAACCTCCACCGTGGAAGCCGCCGACGGCTGGACCTACGCCCCCATCTCCTATCCGCTGGAGGACGGCGGCACCCTGAGCTACTACATGATTAAGGATCTGAGCCAGAAGTCCGTGCTGGGCTCCTGGCAGGAGCATCCCATGCTGAAGGTTGTGAAAGAGAAGACCGGCGTGACGCTGGACATTCAGGCGGTATCCCAGACCAACGGCTCGGACATGATGGGCCTGATGATTGCGTCCGGCGACTACACCGACCTGATCGAGAGCCTGAGCTATGCCACCGGCTTCTCTGCGGCCATGGACGATGATATCGTTCTGGAGATCAGTGACCTGCTGGAGGACTATGCGCCCGACTACAACAAGCTTTTGACAGAGAACCCCGACTATAAGAAGTCCATCACCACAGACGACGGGCGTATCGGTATCTTTGCCACCATCACCGAAGGCAGCCGCGGCCCCTCCGACGGCCTGATGATCAATCAGGACTGGCTGGATGAGTGCAATCTCGACACCCCCGTCACCTTTGACGATCTCGAGAACGTACTGCTGACCTTTAAGGACAAGTATGGTGTGATCGATCCCCTCTACATGGTGGGCGACGGTATTCTGGACTATGACCAGCTGTCCGGCGCATTTGATGTGGCGCTGAAGTTCAACTCCATTACCGGTCAGGGCGGCTTCTACATCGACGAGGATGGCGAGATTCAGTTCGGCTATGTGCAGGAGGGCTACAAGGACTACATCGAAAAGATGCACGACTGGTATGAAAAGGGCATTCTGTCCTCCGACTTCGTATCCCACACCACAGACTACATGAACGACGATCTGATTGGTGATATCATCGCCCAGACCACCGGCGTGTTCTCCAGAGGCGACGGCCTGATTGATATGCTCCGGAATGCTTCCGGCTCCAACCTGGTGGCGCTGGCAGATCCCGTGCTGGAAGAAGGGCAGATCATTCATCTGGGCAACCAGCCCGCACTGCCCTCCACCGTCCGCGGCGTTGTGATTACCACCGCCTGCGACGAGCCGGAGATGGCGGCGGAGTTCCTGAACTGGTGGTACACCGAGGATGGCTTTCTGGCAAGCTCCTACGGTCAGGAGGGTGTCAGCTATACCATGGTAGACGGCAAGCCCCAGTACACTGAAATGATGACCAGTACCGAGGGAACTACCCTCAGCGCTCAGAAGCTTGACAACTGCGGCCCTCTGGAACTGCTGATCGACGGAACCACGCCCGAACCCAGCTACTCCGAGATTGCACAGGAGGCTCCCGTGGTTTGGGGCAGCAATAAGGACGGCACCTATAACATCCCCGAAGCAGTGGAAATGACTGCGGACGAGGGCGATGAATTCAACACCTATTTCTCCGATATCGCCACCCTGTGCCGCCAGTACACCGTGCAGTTTATCACCGGCACCAAGGATCTTTCCGAGATCGACTCCTTTCAGGAGCAGCTGGGCGGTATGGGCGTTGACACCTGCTGCGAGATCTATCAGGCAGCTTATGACCGCTATAACAATCGGTAATTCCATGCAAAGTACATAAAGAAAATACCGCCGCAGTCGAACAAGCGACTGCGGCGGTATTATATGGATAGTGGGGCGAATGCTGCTTAAAACCGCCATAACAGTGCGCCATACAGCCGCACCGCCGCATATCCCAGCACAATCACAGCTCCAAGGAAGAACAGAAAGCCGCCGAACAGGGGCCGTCTGGGCGCTTCCTCCGTGATGGCGGCGGGGTTTGCGGGATCGTAGTAGCCGGTGACCTGTGCGCCCACGTCCTGCACGCTGAGGGAGGACTGACGGCTGCTGTACTGGTAGGTTTTCCCGTTTACGGTGTACTCATAGGTGGGGAGGTAAACGGTGTCAAACATCACCTCGCGGCTGCCGTCCTCACGTTCCTCCCAGCGCTCCTGCTCGGTTTTGTCCACCCGAATGACGGTCATGGTGGTGGAGCCGGTGTAGCGCCGGGCGTCGTCCTCATAGGCATTCATTGCTTTCCTGCGGCTGCGGACGCCGAGAAAGGCCAGCAGCGCCGCCAGCAGCAGAAGCAGGATTGGAACCAGAAATTCTTCCATAGGGGAGCCTCCTTCGAGCTGATTTTGATTGATATTACAATTCCAGTATAGCGTAAAATTATGGAATCGTCAATCAAAAAGACTTGCTGCAACAATTGCTGCAGCAAGTCTGATTGTTTGCTGAACGGGAGGAATTAGCCAACCAGCTCGGCGGTATCCTTTGCAATCATCAGCTCTTCGTTGGTGGGGATGACCAGAACCTTGACCTTAGCGCCGTCGGGGGAGACGATGCGCTCCTCGCCGCGGATGTTGTTCTTCTCGGCGTCGATTTCGATGCCCATGAACTTAAGGCCGTCCACGAAGTGCAGACGCATGTCAGCGGAGTTCTCGCCTACACCGGCGGTGAACACAACGGCGTCCACACCGCCCATGGCGGCAGCGTACTCAGCGATCATCTTGCGAACGCCATACTCAAAGACCTCAACAGCCAGAGCGGCGCGCTTGTTGCCCTCAGCGGCAGCGTTGTCGAGATCACGGAAGTCGGAGGAAACGCCGGAGATACCCAGCACGCCGGACTTCTTGTTCAGGGTGGTCATCATGTCAGCCATGGACATATCATACTTCTTCATGATGAACTCCATGATGCCGGCATCCATGTCGCCGGAACGGGTACCCATGGGCAGACCGGCCAGAGGAGTCAGACCCATGGAGGTGTCAACGCTCTTGCCGCCGTCGATGGCAGTGATGGAGGAGCCGTTGCCAAGATGGCAGGAAACAATCTTCAGATCTTCGATGGGCTTGCCCAGAATCTCAGCGCAGCGCTGGGAAACATAGCGATGAGAGGTGCCGTGGAAGCCATAGCGGCGCATTTTGTCATTCTCATAGTACTCATAGGGAATGGCATAGGTGTAGGCCTTTGCGGGCATGGTCTGATGGAACGCAGTGTCGAATACGGCAACCATGGGTACGCCGGGCATCTTCTCCTGGCAGGCCTTGATGCCGATGATGTTGGCGGGGTTGTGCAGAGGAGCCAGAGGATTGCACTCCTCAATGGCAGCCATGACCTCGTCGGTGATGACCACGGAGGAAGCGAACTTCTCGCCGCCATGAACCACGCGGTGACCTACTGCGTCGATCTCCTTCATGGAAGCGATCACACCATTCTTGGGATCCACCAGAGCGTCCAGCACAGCGGCAATGGCCTCGGCATGGGTAGGCATGGCAACGTCGACTGCGTCCAGCTTCTCCTTGCCCTCGACCTGAGGCTTGTAGGTGAACTTTCCGTCGATACCGATACGCTCACACAGACCCTTTGCCAGAAGATCGCCGGTGGCGGGATTCAGCAGCTGGTACTTGAGGGAGGAGCTGCCGGCATTGATAACTAATACGTTCATGAATGTCATCTCCTAAAAGTATTTCTTTTGTTGCAAATCGTACACGCTCCGGTTACAATAGTAGCAACAACCATCGGGGCGCTCATACGCTATCTTATTCTAGTACAAATTTCCCCGGAGGACAACTGTTATTTTACCAAATTTCAGCGTTTTGGAGGATTTTTTTCGTGAGGACTGCCGGA
>CAJKSU010000204.1 GCA_905202605.1 uncultured Eubacteriales bacterium | reverse complement strand
ATTCTTCTTGGGCAGCGCCTCTACCGTGGTCTTCGGCACGGAGATTTGCAGGATGCCGTCCTCGAATTTTGCCTTCATATCGTCCACGGTAATGCCCTCGCCCACATAGAAGCTCCGGCTCATGGCTCCGGCGTAACGTTCCTGACGGATGTACCGTCCCTGATCGTCCTTTTCGTCCTTATCCAGCCCCTTCCGGGCGCTGATGGTCAGGTAGCCGTCCTCCAGCTCCACCTGAACCTCATCCTTCTGAAAGCCGGGCAGGTCAACGTCCAGCTCATAGGTGTTGTCCGTTTCCCGGATGTCGGTCTTCATCAGGTTCTTTGCGTGCTTGCCGTACAGGGGATTCTTTCCGCCGAACATGGCGTCCATATCAAAGGCATGGTCAAACATCTCATCAAACATATTTTCACCAAAAATAGCAGGCAGCATAAGTCATTCCTCCAATACATTGATTCTTTGTTCTGCTTGTAGGGGGAGAAACGATCTTCTCACAGGCGAACCTTGCTGCGTTTGAACCCTCGGCTCCGGGTTCCTCTCCGGAACCCCTCTCCTTAAGTTCAATTCCATTATAACACCGTTTTTAGCACTGTCAAGAGGAGAGTGCTAAAATATTCGTGAACGATTCATGAACGAATTATGACCATTTCCGGCTTAAATAATTAGAACTCAAATTTTTATTTTGCCAAAATGTCTCCGGAATTTCCCGTGGATTTCGGGGTTCTGCCCATTTACACCGTCCCGAATTGGTACTATAATGATGGACATTGCAAAACTCTGGGGCTGATATTTCCCCGTAAAAGAAGGCATTTTATGAAGTACGTGAAACAATTCGGCATTATTTTGGTCATTTCGCTGATTGGAGAGCTGCTGAACTATCTGATTCCCCTGTCCATCCCCGCCAGCATTTATGGGCTGGTGCTGATGCTGGGGTGTCTCCAATTCCATGTGATCCCTCTCAGCGAGGTCCGGGAAACCTCCGCCTTTCTCATTGAGATCATGCCGCTGATGTTCATTCCCGCAGCGGTGGGGCTGATCACCTCCTTTGATATTTTTAAGGCTCATCTGGCGGCCTATCTGGTGATCACCGTGGTATCCACATTTTTGGTGATGCTGATCAGCGGGCATGTGACCCAGCTGGTCATCCGCCGGAAGAAAGGAGAGGACGCCGCATGAGTTCGTTCTTTGAGTCCTCCGCCTTTTTCGGGGTTGCGGTCAGTCTGATGGCCTATGGTCTGGGCTGCCTGCTCCAGAAGAAGTGGAAATGTCCGCTGTTTAACCCCCTGCTGATCTCCATTATCATCACCATTGTGCTGCTGGCGGTGACCAACATGGATTACGACGTGTACTATTCCGGTGCAAAGTACTTAAGCTATCTCCTGACCCCCGCCACCGTCTGCCTTGCCATCCCCCTCTATGAAAAGCTGGATCTGCTGAAGCAGAACAAGACTGCGATTCTGCTGGGCATTGCCTCCGGGGTGCTGACCACCCTGCTGTGCGTGCTGGCCATGGGGCTGATCTTCGGCCTGAACCATGCGGAATACGTGACCCTGCTGCCCAAGTCCATCACCACCGCCATCGGCATGGGCGTATCGGAGGAGCTGGGCGGCTATGTGACCCTGACCGTTGCGGTAATTATCATCACCGGCCTGATGGGCAATATGTTCGCCCCCATGGTCTGCCGGGTGTTCCATATCACCGATCCCATTGCCAGAGGCATCGCCATCGGCACCTCCTCCCACGCTGTCGGCACCGCAAAGGCCATGGAAATGGGGCAGGTGGAGGGCGCCATGAGCAGCCTTTCCATCGCCGTTGCCGGGATCCTCACTGTGGTGGGCGCATCGGTGTTCGCACAGTTTATTTGATCCTATATCAAGATCGCCGCAGGAATGAGGGTTCCTGCGGCGATCTTGCATTGTCGGCGAAATCAGCAAACTCACCACATTTCTTTTCCTGATTCCATGCAGTTTTCCCCTTTCATGCTATAATGAGCATACTGTTGGCTCACGAAAGGCATTATTGTATATGCCAGAAGGAGCGGCGGTATTCGCAGTCGGTCACTGCTTTCAATCCGACATTTTTTCCTTTTTGACCAGTCCGCGAATCTCAGTGTCCTCTACCTTTGCAAGCTCCTCTGCGGTGATGGCGCCGGCTTCAAACTTCTCTCCGGCCTCATGGATGGCAGCGGTGCGCAGGAAGCTGCCTACGATATCATAACGGTACAGTGCGGGATTTTTCATCTATCTTCAAGTCCTTTCTATGCGTTTATTCCCTATGGCGATCGTATACATTTTCCCGCGGCACCTGTAAAATATCGAATTTATGGTGCTGTCCATAGTCTGAAGCTATAGTAAACCTCTCTTTTCTCCGTCAGCGTCCCTATCACCAGCAATTTTCGCAGGAAAGATCCAAGGCGTTGCCCTGCATAGCCTGAATAGCCATATCCGCAGTGATCTTTTCCCGAAGAATCTCCAGATTGTGTTCCACCAGTTCTACCGCCGTAACGTCATACCCCTCAGAGGCCAGCGCAATGGAATACCGTCCTGTGCCAGCACCAATGTCCAGCACACGATCTCCCGGACGGAGGTACTTTCGCAGGTATTTCATAGTGGTAAGATACTCCACCTGCCCCCAGCGCCGCCGGGTCAGGCGGCCTTCCTCGTCGTATTGTTCATAGCAGCGAATGATATCGGATTCCATGTCCGTTCCCCCCTTAAAAGCATTGAGTCAACATATTTTCATAGGGTTCAAGGAATTTCTGGATCATACGTAAAGCCTACGCAAAAAGAAACCCAAAGCTGCTTGTATGAAGAGTAATGTTATTCTTCATACAGTAGGCCGCCTTACGTCGTTTCGCCCAATCATTCTTCTGTGCGAACTCGGTCAAACGCAGAAAGTGGCGACTCATACCGATTGCATACATAATCCGGCCTGGTTCCTCTCTCCGTATTGCACGTGCCGTCCGGGTTTTCTCCAACCTGCGCAGAAAACCGGACCAAGATCCCCGTATTAGGGAGATCGAACATGACCGGCGTCGCCCCAAGGCCGTCTCCGTCCGTAGCCGTGCCCACCAGCGTGGCCCAGCCCGTCTTTTTACAGAAGTACGCAAACGACTCCGCCGCAGAATATACCGCATCGTCCACCAGCACCCAGCGTTTCGCACCCAGCAGCCTGTCCGGCAGCGTCGCATCTGAATTCAAGCACTCGGTATGATGGTAAAACCCGGTCAGCCCCAGCTCGGATACAAACGCCGGGGCCGGATGTTCCTCCGGGAGCTGGTCAATGGGCTGATACTCCTCCTCGATGGGAAGAAACTGCCGGGTCAGCGCCGTATCCCGGACATACAGCCAGATGTCCCAGATGTAGCTGCCGCCAAAGGGCGCAACAATGTTCTCGTTCCAGTAAAGCGTGCTGCCGCCGCGATTGTGGGTGATGTCAAACACAATGTCGCTTACCTCGTCCTCGGCGTGAGACAGGAAAAAGTCCTGCAAATACTGCCGATCCTGCTGGAGCTTTTCCTGTGCGAAGGAGCGGATGGTGATGATAATGGCCTTCCGCTGGTCGTCATATTCGGCGTGGATCGTCTCCGAGGCCGCAGGATTGGGCGCGGTCTGCTCGGACACATTCGCTGGGGCATTCTCATAAAACCGCCGGACATTCTCCTTCTCCAGCGCATCCTTCCAGCCGCTTTCCTCCTGCCCGTCCGCACAATAATACCGTGCCATGCTGTCATACATGTCCTTTGACACCACGTCCAGGTGGGCAAAGTTGCCGCATTTCAGGAACATTTGGCTGAGCGTCTCATAAAATGCCGAAGCATCCGGCTCCTGATTCTGAATCAAATTGCGGGTGTTGGCCCGGATGGCGGCTATATCGATGTCCTGCTGCTCCAAAATCGAAAAAAACACATAGTTTTCCTCCAGCGCCATCCAGAGGTAATCGTAATCCTCCAGCAGCTGTTCCGTGGTAATTGGGGCATTGTCCGCCGGAACTTGCGATTCCACCGCTGAAACAGACGATGCCACAAGCGCGGAATCGGAAACCGCAGGCGCGGGTGCTGGCTGACAGGCACAGAGCAGGAACAACACCGTCAAGATCAGGATTCCGAATCGAAGTTTTGGATTCATGTCCTGCTCCCCCAATGCGCTTTATCCTGTATATCCGCCTGAATCCGCGCCGCAGCATCCTCCAACGTCATATTTTGCGTGAGGATCTTCTCCGGAAGATATCCGATATAGTCCTTCTCCTTCCACCAATCCAGCATGGCCTCCGGGCCAAAATCCGCCCGGTTGGGCTTCGTCTCATGGCGGCGCAGCGTTTCCTCAAATGGGATGTCGTAGTAATAAGCATGAATGTCTTCGGCGGCGTACTCCGACTGAATGCAGCGGAACAGTGCCTCATAGGTTTCGGAAAACAGGATACCCTCCAGAACGACATACTCACAGTGCTGCCGCCCATACTGCACCAGCTCCATCAGCAGCGGCACCGCAGGGCCGTCCTTGGTGTCTTTGGCCCAGAGCATATCCCGGCGGATCACGTCCTGAGAGATCACCAACGTCCCCCGTCCCAGCTTGTGCTGGAGCATACGGGCGAGGGTGGTCTTGCCGCTGCCGGAATTGCCCCGGAGCAGAATGAGCTTGTGTCGGTTCTGGTCATGGTTCACAGTGGATACGCCCCTTCTATCTGTAAAATTCTTTCGGCTTCATCATATCATAGGAAAGAAAAATCTGTCAATCACAATCCAACCATCCACGCAGATTCGGTGCTGTAAATAAAGAAAAGACCCGAAATCCTACGATTTCAGGTCTTAAAGATGGTGGAGATAAGCGGGATCGAACCGCTGACCTCTTGAATGCCATTCAAGCG
>CAJKSU010000203.1 GCA_905202605.1 uncultured Eubacteriales bacterium | reverse complement strand
GATCCGCCATGGGATCAGTGTATCTACGCATACCGAAACTCAGCAGACGCTCGCCCTTGGCCTGCGCCTGCGTTTTTATTGAACAGGAGGTTGTGGAGATTGAAAAAAGTTGCCGTAATCATGGGTTCTGACAGCGATTTTCCCGTGGTGAGGGGTGCCATTACCCAGCTCAAGAAGTTCGGGGTTCCCTTTGAGGCCATGGTCATGTCCGCCCATCGCACCCCCGCACAGGCGGAGGAATTTGCAAAGCACGCAGAAGAAAACGGCTTTGGCGTCATCATCGCCGCTGCCGGGAAGGCGGCGCACTTAGGCGGCGTTCTGGCGGCGCAGACGGTGCTGCCGGTGATTGGGCTTCCCATCAAGTCCTCGTTGATGGACGGGCTGGACAGCCTTTTATCCATTGTCCAGATGCCCACGGGCATCCCCGTTGCCACCGTTGGCGTGGGCGCGGCGGACAATGCCGGGCTGCTGGCGGTGCAGATGCTCTCCCTCAGTGAGCCGGAGCTGGCGGAAAAGCTCCATGCCTACAAAAAGGACATGGAAGCTTCTGTGATGAAGAAAAACGAAAATTTACAGCTGGAGGTTGCAAAATTATGAATAAGGTAGAACAGCTTTACGAAGGCAAGGCCAAGAAGGTATTTTCCACCGAGGATCCGAACCTGTGCATCGTCTCCTATAAGGACGACGCCACCGCCTTCAACGGTCAGAAGAAGGGTACCATTCTGGGCAAGGGTGCCATCAACAACCGCCTGACCAACTATTTCATGAAGCTTCTGGAGGAAAAGGGCGTTCCCACTCACTTTGTGGAGGAGCTTTCCGACACCGACGCCGTGGTGAAGAAGGTTACGATCGTTCCGCTGGAGGTCATTATCCGCAACATCTCCGCAGGCAGCTTTGCCGCCCGCTACGGCGTGGAGGAGGGCATTGTATTCGATGCCCCCACCATCGAATTCTCCTATAAGTGCGACGAGCTGAACGATCCCCTGATGAACAGCTATCACGCCATTGCTTTGAAGCTGGCGACCCCGGAGGAGATCGACACCATCAAGGCCATGGCCTTCAAGGTCAACGATGTTCTGAAGGAGTTCTGGAAGAGCGTAGGCGTGACCCTCGTGGACTTCAAGCTGGAGTTTGGCCGTCTGCCCGACGGCACCATCATTCTGGCGGATGAAATCTCCCCCGATACTGCCCGTCTGTGGGATTCCAAGACCGGCGAAAAGCTGGATAAGGATCGCTTCCGCCGGGATCTGGGCGGCGTAGAGGACGCTTATCAGGAGGTTCTCCGCCGGGTTCTGGGCAAGTAAGATGAAGAACTGTCAGACTTGCTATTCATCCCGGCAGTACGGCGAGGAATGCGGCGTATTCGGCATTGCCCTCAAGGAGGGCAGCACCCTTTCCGCCGCACACAGCGTCTACACTGCCCTGTATACCCTCCAGCACCGGGGTCAGCAGACCGCCGGGATCGCCTCCGTGGACAAGGGTACGTTCCACCTCCACAAAGGCCCCGGACTGGTGCCGGACGTATTTCATGACAAGAATCTGAGAACCCTCACCGGCCCCGCCGCCATCGGTCACGTGCGCTATGCCTCCGGCGGCGACACCGCCACCATCAACGCCCAGCCGCTGGTAATCACCCATGCCTCCGGCTCCATGGCGGTATGCTACAACGGGCGGCTGGTGAACTCCGATGAGCTGCGCCGGGAAACCGAAAATCGCGGCGGCATTTTTCAGGGCAGCAACTCCGCCGAGGTCATTGCGTATCTGCTGGTACGGGAGCGCATGCGGGCGGGCAGCATTGAGGACGCCGTTATCAACGCCATGCAGTACATGGTGGGCGCCTACTCCGTGGTGCTGCTGACGCAGGGCAAGCTGGTGGCCTTTCGGGATCCCAACGGCTTCCGCCCCCTGTGCATCGGCGAGGTGGACGGCTCCATTATGTTTTCCTCCGAGTCCTGCGCCTTCCCGGTGCTGGGCGGTCACCTGATCCGGGAGGTAGAGCCCGGTGAGGTGGTGGTGGCGGATCTGGGCGCGGGGACCTATCGCTCCGTTCCCAGCGGCATCAAGGCCAGAAGCAGCCTGTGCATGTTTGAATTCATCTATTTCTCCCGGAGCGACAGCATTCTGGACGGTGCCAGCGTGGACTCCGTGCGGCTGGAGGCTGGGCGCTGCCTTGCCCGGCGGAATACCGTGGAGGCCGACTGCGTCATCGGCGTGCCGGACTCCGGCATCACCCCCGCCATGGGCTTTTCCAGAGAATCCGGTCTGCCCCTGCAAACCGGCTTTGTGAAAAACCGCTACATCGCCCGGACGTTCATTGAACCCAGAGAGGAAGAACGGGAAAAGGCGCTGCGCATCAAGCTAAACGCCCTGGCCTCTACGGTGCGGGGCAAGCGGGTGATCGTGGTGGATGATTCCATCGTCCGGGGCAACACCTGCCGGAGAACCGTACAGCTGATCCGGGAGGCGGGCGCCAAGGAGATCCACTATCGGGTGGCCTCTCCCCGGTTCATGTATCCCTGCTTCTTCGGCACGGATATCCCCGACAGCGAGCATCTCATTGCCCACGGCAGAACCAACGAGGAAATTCGGCAGCTTCTGGGCGTGGACACGCTGGACTATCTCACGGCGGAGGAGCTTTCCACCATTACAAAGGATCTGCATCGCGGCGTATGTGACGCCTGCTTTACCGGACGTTACACCGTGCCGGTTCCAATACTGAATTCAGGAGAGTAATGAACATGAGTATGAGCAAAAGTGACAGCTACGCCGCCGCTGGCGTAGACGTAACCGCCGGCTACGAGTCGGTGAATCGCATCAAGCCTCTGGTGGAGAGCACCAACATTCCCGGCGTCATCGGCGGACTGGGCGGCTTCGGCGGTCTGTTTGCCCCGGACATGTCCGGCATGAAGGAGCCTGTGATGGTTTCCGGCACCGACGGCGTAGGCACCAAGCTGAAAATCGCATTTCTGATGGACAAGCACGACACCGTGGGCATTGACTGCGTTGCCATGTGCGTCAACGACATTGTATGTGCCGGCGCAAGCCCCATGTTCTTTCTGGACTATGTGGCCTGCGGCAAGAACTATCCGGAGCGCATCGAGCAGATCGTTTCCGGCATTGCCGAGGGATGTCGGCAGGCGGGCTGCGCCCTGATCGGCGGCGAGACGGCGGAGATGCCCGGCTTCTATCCCGAAGACGAATATGATCTGGCGGGCTTCTCCGTGGGCATGGTGGACAAGGAGAAGATTCTGGACGGCAAGGACATTGTTCCCGGCGACGTGCTCATCGGCCTTGCCTCCAACGGCGTACACTCCAACGGCTTCTCGCTGGTGAGAAAGGTGCTGGACGTGGAGCATGCCGACCTCAAGGCCATGGTGCCGGAGCTGCGCTGCTCTCTGGGCGAGGAGCTTCTGAAGCCCACCCGCATCTATGTGCGCCCGGTGAAGAACCTGCTGGCCTCCGGCCTGAAGGTCAAGGGCATCAGCCACATCACCGGCGGCGGCCTGTATGAGAATGTACCCCGCATGCTGCCCGACGGCATCTGCGCCCAGATCAGCATGTCCTCCATCCCCGTGCCGCCCATTTTCACCATGATTCAGGAAAAGGGCAATATCCCGGAGCGCGACATGTACAACACCTTCAACATGGGCGTCGGCCTTGTGATGGCGGTGGCCAAGGAGGATTCCGGCGACGTGATGGATCTGCTGGTGCGCAGCGGCGAGCGTCCTTACCTCATCGGCAAGTGTGTTGCCGGTGAAAAGGGTGTGGAGCTATGGTAAATATCGCCGTTCTGGTTTCCGGCGGCGGCACCAATTTACAGGCGCTCATTGATGCAGAACGGCGGGGCGAGATCCCCAATGGGAAGATCACGGCAGTGATCTCCTCCAATCCGGACGCCTATGCGCTGGAGCGTGCCGCACAGGCCGGAATCCCCGGCATCACCATTGCCCGGAGGGATTACGGCTCTGCCCGTGAGATGACCGTGGCGCTGGTGGAGGCTCTGCGGGAGCTGGACATCGGTCTGGTGGTCATGGCGGGCTTTATGGTCATCATCACCGAGGAGCTGGTCAGCGCCTACCCCAATGCGATCCTCAACATCCACCCCTCGCTGATCCCCTCCTTCTGCGGAAAGGGCTGCTATGGGCTGCATGTCCATGAAAAGGCACTGGAATACGGGGTGAAGATCAGCGGCGCAACGGTACATTTTGTATCCGAGGGCTGCGACGAAGGCCCCATTGTGCTCCAGAAGGCCGTGGAAATCCGGGATGACGACACCCCGGAGGTGCTCCAGAAGCGGATCATGGAGCAGGCGGAATGGGTGATTCTGCCCGAAGCCGTAAGGCTGTTCTGTGACGGACGGCTGAAGGTGGAGGGGAGGAAGGTAAAAATCACCGGATGATAGAAAATGCGGACTGCTGCATAGGCAGCAGTCCGTTTTTGCGTCTTTATGATTGCATTTTGCTGGAAATTATGGTATTGTGTCTATAGCGCTGCTGCGCGACGGCAGGCGGTTGGCTCCCCTCTTTTTTGCGGGGGCAGCTTCTGACCCCCGACTTTACGGAAGGGGGTGATTGCATGATTACATTTTCGGACTTATTTCAGTTCGTAATTATGATTACAGCAATTCTTTCCCTGGTCTTTCAGGTAACAAAGAAGAAGTAACCGCCCAGGCTCCAATCTGTACGGTTACTTCTTAAACCATGCGGGGAGCCAGCCGTCTGCCGGCAGCGCTCCTTTACGTCTTCATTATATCCATTTTCCACCGGATTGTCAACGGGCGGAAGATGGATTTTTTGAACGCTGCGGGGGTGAACCCCTCCGGCGGCACTGCCGACAGCTCCCCGGAAGAACCCCTCCGGGTCGGCATAGGCC
>CAJKSU010000202.1 GCA_905202605.1 uncultured Eubacteriales bacterium | reverse complement strand
CATCCCGGCAAGTTCTACGCGCTGCCTCAGGCTCCCCAGCAGTTCAAGCAGCTGCTGATGACTGCTGGCTTTGACCGCTATTTCCAGATTGCCCCCTGCTTCCGGGACGAGGACGCCCGCGGCGACCGCTCCCCCGGTGAGTTCTACCAGATGGACATGGAGATGGCCTTTGCCAGTCAGGAGGATGTATTTTCCGTACTGGAGGACGTACTCCCCCCCATCTTTGCAAAATACGGCACCTACAACATCGCCTCCTCCGCTCCCTTCCGCCGCATCCCCTACCGTCAGGCCATGGAGGAGTACGGCTCCGATAAGCCCGACCTGCGCATTGATCTGAAGGTGCAGGATGTGACTGAGCTGCTCTCCGGCATCGGCTTCGGCCCCTTCGAGGGGAATGTGGTCAAGGCTGTGGCAGTCTCCAACTGCACCCTGGCCCGGAAGGCTACGGATAAGCTCTGCGCCGAGGTAGAGGTACAGGCTGGTCAGAAGCCCTACTGGTTCAAGATGGACGACAAGGGCGCTATTGCAGGCGGAATCGCCAAGTTCATCAATGCCGATCCCGCCATCGTAGAGAAGGTTACCGCAGTGCTGAGCCTCCAGCCCAACACGCTGGTCTTCCTGTCCACCGGCAAGCTGGGCGAGGCGCAGAAGACCGCAGGTGTCATGCGGAAGCTGCTGGGCGCAGCCTGCGAGGGTCATATGAACAAGGAGCGCTATGAATTCTGCTGGATCGTAGACTTCCCCATGTACGAGATTGGGGAAGAATCCGGGGAGCTGGAGTTCTGCCACAACCCCTTCTCCATGCCCTCCGGCGGTCTGGAGACACTGCTGAAGGCCGAGCGTGGGGAAATGGATCCTCTGGACATTCTGGCTGACCAGTACGATCTGGTGTGCAACGGCGTGGAGCTGTCCTCCGGCGCAGTCCGGAACCATGACCCGGAGATCATGATCAAGGCCTTTGAGATGGTACGTCTGGGTGAGGATGATGTAAAGTCCCGGTTCCCCGCCATGTACAACGCCTTCTGCTACGGTGCGCCTCCCCATGCGGGCATTGCCCCCGGCGTAGACCGGATGGTCATGCTGCTGTCCGGTGAGGAGTCCATCCGTGAGGTCATTGCGTTCCCCATGAACAAGAATGCGCAGGATATCATGATGGGCGCGCCCTCCGAGGTGGAGCCTTCCCAGCTGGAGGAGCTGCACATTCAGGTTGTTGCTCCCGAAGCCGAATAATCCGAGAAATAACGAAACCATGCCGCTGCACCTTTATTCCGTGCGGCGGCATGGTTTTCCTGTATCGCAAAAGCGGCCTGCCAACCGGCAGACCGCTTTGTTTCGATAAAATTACAGGCCGTAAGCTTCCTCATAGCGATCGTAAGCATCCTGATAGATGTCGATGCAGTTCTGAATGCCCATATCCTCGATCTTCTCGATGAAGGCATCCCAATCGGAATCGAAGTTGTACTCGCCCATGACGAACTTGAACACCTCAGTGGAGGCATAGGTGGAGATATCGCTCCAGAGATCGCCGTACTCGGTGGACTCCTCATAGCTCAGCTCTACCTGTGCGGGGATGGTGTAGAGGTCGTCAGAAGTCTCCGTCCACAGATCCATGGCATCCAGGTTTGCCTGAGAATATGCGGAGAAGATCCGGTCATAATCCTGCAGGGTGGGAACGCACGCCAGCGTGTAGTAGGTGGTGGCAAAGGAGATCATGGGGAACTGCTCATTGTGCAGCACCAGATCTGTGAACTCAGGATTGCCGTCAGCATCATAGTTGAAGGATACGCCCTCCTGACCATAGTTGGCCAGAACGCTGCCCTCCTTGGTATACCAGAAGTCCAGCCATGCGCAGGCAAGCTCAACATCCTCGCAACAGTCGGAGATGGAAACGTTCTTTCCGGTTGCGGCAGTGCCGATGCGGGTATCGCCGAAGTGGAAGATCTCGCCCTCCTCCTTCACAGGCTCCGGCATGGCACAGATCTCATAGCCGGGCTCCAGTTCCTTGCCAGCGGTCATGTTGGAATCCATGTTATCAGATTGTGCATACCAGATACCGGCGTCGCCGCCCTGAATGTAGGTGTCGGAGTTCGAGGTAAAGGGATCATTGGACTCGGTGGCAAAGTCGGAGGCAATCAGTCCCTCGCTGTACCACTGTGCGATCATCTGGAGATATTCCTTGTAGCCATCGGACAGGAAGCCGTTGTATACGGTGCCGTCCTCCACATACATATTGTGGGGGTTGTCCTGATAGAAGCCCACGGAGCCAAGGCCGCCGACGATGGAAGCGCCGGTGATCTGGGTGTCGCCCAGCAGCAGCAGCGCACGCTTTGCGCCGAACTTCTCCTTGAAGCCGGCCAGCGCATCATGCATCTCGTCATAGTTGGTGGGAACACCCATGCCCAGCTCGTCCAGCCAGTCCTTCCGGATCTGGAGCCCAGCGGAAACCTTATAGTCATCGGACACGGTGATTACCTGAGGCATCTGACCGTCCTCATTGACGGCGAGGGTCTTGTAGTCGGAGTAGTAATTCAGGGTGTTCCAGTAGTTGGGCAGCTCATCCTCATAATCCATGAGATCGATGGCAACGCCGTCCTCGATCATGGCGCTGGAGCTGGTGTACTGCTGGTCAGCGCCTGCCACCATATCGGTGATATCGCCGGACGCAATCATCAGCTGGAAGTTGGTCGCCAGAGACTCGTTGTTGACAATGGTAAAGTCAATGTCTACACCGGTAATCTCCTCGGCATACTTGAATGCGTCAATGTCGTCATAGCTGTTGACATTGAACATGGACATATAGCCCGGCAGCTCAACAAAATAGGTCAATGTCTCGCCGTCTGCCAGAGGCAGGCTTGCCTCGCCGGCTACAAATTCGCCCTTATCCGCAGGCTCTGCCGCAGAAGCAGTGTTCTCCTGAGCGGAAGCATCGGCTGCCGCCGTCTCTGCCTTCGGTGCTTCAGGTGCGGTGGACTCCACCGCGGCACCGTTGGACTCAGCAGGGACGGAGGATGTACCGGCACTGCCGCAGCCTGTCAGACAGCCGAGCGCCATCAGCATGGCCAGCAGCATTGCAATTGCTTTTTTCATAGTGTACCTCCTGTTCTTTCTCCCCAATACACCGGGGTTTACAGCAATATTATAGTTCATCCCCCGACAAGATTCATCATGCAATAACTGCGCATTTTGTTTCAAATGTGACTTTCTTTGCGATACAAGACACAATAATTGCGGTGCAGCCAAATTTCCGTCCAGAAATATGTTCAAATTGTGTAGTTTCCAAGAGGAAGTGTTCCAGAATTATGTCGCTTTACATTGCACAAAGGACATCCGGACGGTGTAGAAAAAACCGCCGCAGGCGATTGCCTGCGGCGGAAAATATCCGAATTACTCGGTGACCATGCAGCCGACCTTCTCAGGAATAATCAGCTTCGCACCGGTCTTTGCAACAACCTCATCCACGGTTACGCCGGGAGCGGTCTCCAGCAGCTTTGCGCCTTCGGGAGTAATCTCGATGACAGCCAGCTCGGAAACGATGTAGTTGATGCAGTGATAGCCGGTCAAAGGCATGTTGGTCTTCTCTACGATTTTGGGGTTGCCCTTCTTATCGCAGTGGGTGGTCATAACGATGGTAACCTTGGAGCCGGTTACCAGATCCATAGCGCCGCCCATACCAGCAGCCGTCTTGCCGGGGATCATCCAGTTTGCCAGATTGCCCTCAGCATCAACCTCGTATGCACCCAGAACGGTAGCATCAACGTGACCGCCGCGGATAAAGCCGAAGGAACGGAAGCTGTCGAAGCAGGAGCCGCCAACGCGCAGAACGGAGGGCTTACCGCCAGCGTCTACTACATTGGGATCTGCATACTCACCCTCCTTGGGAGCGCCAGTCAGACCAACAACACCATTCTCGGAGTCAACCCAAACATCCACGCCCTCAGGCAGGTAGTCCAGGCACTTGGTGGGCATGCCAATGCCCAGATTTACAACGTCGCCATCCTTGAACAGACGAGCAGTTCTGTAAGCGATCAGGTCCTTACCTGTAAGTTCCATAGCATTCATCTTCAAGTACCTCCTTAAGCCTCGGTCAGGGCGCGGCCCTGAACAACAGCATCCACAACAAAACCGGGAGTCATGATCTGATCGGGATCCAGCTCGCCAATCTCAACGATTTCCTCTGCCTCGACGATCACGTGGTCAGCGGCAGTAGCAAATGCCTCGTTGAAGTTGCGGGAAGTACGGCGGTAAACAACGTTACCCATCTTATCAGCCTTCCAAGCATGAACGAAGCAAACGTCAGCGTGGATGGGCAGCTCCAGAACAAAACGCTTCTTGGAAGCGTCGGGAACAATCTCGCCCTCAAGGAACTTAAACTTGCCGGCTTCCTCGTCCCACTCAACAACCTGCTTGCCGTCCATCATGGGGGTGTACAGGCCGGTGGGGGTCAGAATGCCGCCGATGCCAGCGCCGCCGGCACGAACCTTCTCGCACAGGGAGCCCTGAGGAACGAAGGTCAGGTCGATTTCGCCGTCAACAACCTTCTGTACGGTAACAGCGTTGTTGCCGATGTGGGAGCAGGTGATCTTCTTGATCACGTCAGCGTCAACCAGCTTTCCGATGCCGCGATGAGGCACGGAGGTGTTGTTGGAGATAACGCTCAGATCCTTTACGCCAGCCTCGATCAGACCCTCGATCAGAACCTCAGAAACGCCGACGTTTACGAAACCAGGAAGCAGCACGCTCATGCCGTCGAAGCAATATGTCTTAATAGCTTCTTCGACGGTTGTAACTTTAGACTTTGCCAATGGTATCATTCCTTTCAGATTTTTCAGATGCAGTGCATCCTTATTGTATCACGCTATTATGATACTGATAT
>CAJKSU010000201.1 GCA_905202605.1 uncultured Eubacteriales bacterium | reverse complement strand
CTGACCTCTTGAATGCCATTCAAGCGCTCTCCCAGCTGAGCTATACCCCCATATTCACTTGGTCAGTCGTAACTGACGAAACTCATTATACCACAATTTCGCTGTTTGTCAAGGGATTTCTGAAAATTCCGGGGAACCGGAGCAAAATTTCTGCTCTGGTCCCCGGAATCGTCTATTTTTTTCTGGGAAAGAAATCAAGGCAATACCACGCAAATCGACAAGAGAGTCTGACGAGAAATTTTTCGTCAGAAAAAGGTGGAAAACCGCAGGAATACTTTGTGTATTTCAAGGTTTTACAAACGCATTTCTGGCGGAAAAGATCCGTCAGAATCCGCAGACGCATTTGCGCGGTGTTGCCCTAATAGTAGTTCTTCTCCACCCGCTTGCCCTCCTGCTCCAGCAGCGAACAGAGGTGGTCAATCGCCTTCATTTTCATATCCAGATCCAGCGGAACATCCTTCCCCTCATAGCCCGGATTCCGCGCCCTTCCGATAAACACCCGCAGGCTGGTGCAGTTTTCACAGAGCTGCTTTGCCAGAATAGCTGCGCCGTTTTCCCCGTCCAGCTCCTGAAAATCCGGGTTTGCCGCAGAATAATACCGTTCCAGAATATCTCCTGCCCGCGTCACCGTAAGCATCCCCTCTGTAACCAAATCAATATTACCCATAAAGGAGATGGGAGGAACGCCGTCCGATGCGGTTTCCGTCATAGTGACCACCGGGGTATCCAGAACCCTCGACACGATATTCGAGGTGGTTCCCCCGCATATGATTTTCGCTCCATCCGCACCCATGAACTCATGGACCATAAAGGCGTCATCCTCCGGATATTCCGGCGGGCCATACATGATGTTCACCGTCTCCTCCTCCGGCACCCGGATCACCATGGCAGTCACATCGTCCGTGGGCTTCCCCCCATAGAGATTGTTCACCGCCTCCACCAGCTCCGACGCCAGCCGCCGGGCGCTGTGGAAGGTATGGGCGCGCTGGCAGAGCCATGAGGCCACGCTGTCCCAATTCCATGAAAATGAAAAATGATTATCTGCACCTGCATTCACCGCGCCATCCGAGGTGACCACGATCACGTCCCCCTCCACCAGCGGCAGACTGCTCTCCCAGATTTTCTTCTGCTCAATCATGCGGAGCGTCCGCTCCGGCTGCACGATCTGCTCATTTCGGATGATCCACGCCTGTGGATTGTCGAATTCCACCAATTTTGCCACACCGGCATTGTCGATATTCACAACGGAAAAGGTACAGTAATTCATCCCCCGCTCCGAGCATACCGGCAGGCTGCGGATCACCACATCCACCGCAGACTCCACCGACTCGCCCCCCGCCAGCATGGTGGAGAGGATCGTAGAACCCATGGTAGAGAGGATGTTCGCCTTGACTCCGCTGCCCATGCCGTCCGCCAGAACCCCCAGAAACCCGTCTTTCCGGCGCTTATGGTCTACCCGGTCGCCGCACACCTCTTCGCCGTCATGGTTGATGCTCCGGAAGCCAAAGTCAATGCTGATATTCAAGACTGCTCCCCCTCTTCTCCCATAATGCGTTTTTTCAGCTGGTTCAGCGTCACCTTGGTTTCTGCCGTAGTCTCGCCCAGAAGATAGGCGATCTGCTGCGCCACCATCATCTGCTTGTCAATGACCTTCTGGGCCATCTCCACGCTTTCCAGCCGGGAATGCTGCTGGGCCTCCTCCTCTGTCTCCTCCTGCGTCACATCCTGAAACAGTCCCATGACCATACCAAGGGATTTCAACGGAACGAGGCTGGCCTCCACCCGCAGGAACAGCTCCGGGATATCCACCCGCTTGCCCCGGATGGGCAGCCCGGTTCCCAGCACATACTGCACATCGCCGGGATCCATGATCTCAAAGATGTACTTTTCCTGCCCCTTCTGGATGGAAAACAGCGAGCCTGCCTCCTGATTGAAGTCAACGATCCGCTGACTCTCATCCACCAGCATCACCGCCAGCGGCAGATTCTCATAGAGCACACTGTAAACGTCCTTCCGGGCGTCCTTTACCACCTGAGGACAAATACTGATCGGCTCCTGATGGCGCAGAACCGCCTCCGCCCGCCGGCGGCAGGTTTCATAGCCGCACTGCCCGCAGTTTTTCTGCTGCCGGGGATTGCCCACGCCGATGTGATACAGCATTTCGTCGATTTCCTGCTGGCTGGGCTGGTATTCCTCCACAGAGAAATCAATGGAGGGGTTGCCCAGCGCCACGCCGGTGACATTGAAGCAGGGCTTTTTATCGTGCTGCTCCACGTAATCCCGTACCGCCATGGTGGCTGCAAACCGTCCCATCCCCTGATGATCCGAGCGAACGCCATCGCTGCCGCCCACGCAGCCCCCTTCACAGGCGTTCATTTCAATGACGCAGCCGGTAAGGCCGCCCTTTTTCAGTTCCTCCAGCAGACTGCGGCAGCTCCGCAGTCCATCCACCACAATGGGCTTCATGCCATGGTCGGGACAGATATACTCGAAGCACTCCATCATACCTCCGGAGATTGCTGAAAGCTCCCCTACGCCGCCCGCATCGCTGAGCAGCGGCTCCTCATCACAGGCGGCAAGGTCGATCCCCGCTTCCTCGATCCAGCTCAGCAGCTGTCCGATGGACAATACTGCATTGATCTCCGTGGAGTGGCGTACATCCATGGCCTCCGCCGCTCGTGCGCCGCAGGTACATACATGCACCACCGCCGCACTGGTAAAGCCCTGCTTCAGCATGCGCCCATGGGCAATCATCGGGGAAGCCACCGGCGCAAGCTCTCCAATCAGCTCCGGATAATACTGCTCCATCAAATTCTGCACTACGGGGCAGGCCGAAAAAATCAGATTCTTCCGGCTCTCCTCTCCTGCCAGCCGGGCATATTCCGTCCCAACCGCCGCCGCTGCCTCCGAAGCATCCGCCGCATCCCAGAAGCCAAGCTCCTGTGCCGCTGCCGCCAGCTTTTCCAGATTTACATTGGGCGGCAAAAACGCAATACAGGCCGGATCAATGGACAGGATCACCTTCCGGCCCATTTTGATAAAGTCCTTTACCTGCTCAACCTGACTGCTCCGCACAACGGCGCCGTGACCGCACCGCCGGAAGCAGCTTCCGCAGGACACGCACCGCTGTGGATTTACCTGAATTTCGCCCTGCTCCATTCGCAGTGCATTGCTGGGACAGTGCATAAGACATTCCATGCACTCCGTACATGCCTGATGGTCAATTTGAAAAACGTTCATTTCTACATTCCTCCCGGCTGCAACTGGGCTATTCCATGTCATTATAATACACTCTGCCTCCGGCCGCAAGATACTATCCTCTGTTCCGCGCGGTTTAATAGATCTGCCGGGTGATCTCCCTTCTGAGCCGCAGAATGATCCGTTTTTCCAGCCGGGAAATATAGGACTGGGAGATGCCCAGAATATCCGCCACCTCCTTCTGTGTTTTTTCCCGTCCGCCGCCGATTCCATAGCGGAGGGAGACAATGGTTTTCTCCTTATCCGGAAGCTGCTCCAGTGCCTCCCTCAGAAGCCTTAAATCCACATCATCCTCCAAGGGCCGGGACACCGCATCCGGCTCTGTTCCCAGCACATCCCCCAGCCGCAGCTCATTTCCGTCCCAGTCCGTGTTGATGGGTTCATCCAGAGAGATATCCGATTTATGGGATGCAATTTTTCGGATGTACATGAGAATTTCGTTTTCAATGCACCGGGAGGCGTAGGTCGCCAGCTTGATATTCTTCTCCGGGCGGAAGGTATTTACCGCCTTGATCAGTCCAATGGTTCCAATGGAAATGAGATCCTCCAAATTGATGCCTGTGGACTCAAACCTCCGGGCAATATACATCACCAGCCGGAGATTATGCTCAATCAGCGTGGATTTCGCCTGCTGATCTCCGTCGGTCATGGCATGGATGGTCTTTGCCTCCAGCTCCCGCTCCAGAGGCGGCGGAAGAATGTCGCTGCCTCCAATGTACATAATCTTATCCGGGATGACACCAAGCACCCGCAGTACTGCTGCAATCATCGTTTTCCTCCCAACAGCGCCTGGTAGCCGCCCCCATCGGAAACCGTTACCGGCGAAAATGCAATCAGCAGACGTTCCACCTTTCCCGAAATCGTTATACAGTCCGGGCGCACTGCCAGCAGCATTCCCCGCTGGGTTCCAATGGCCTTATAGGGGATCAGCCGCGGGGACACGCCGGGGATCTGCTGCCGCAGCTCCGTGACCAGTTTCTCCGGCTGCTGAAAGCTCTGCTCCTCCAGCCGAAGCTCCGGCCACAGCGATGCCAGCACCGTCCAGTCCATCACCATCACCGGCCACCCGGAGATGGGATCATGGAGGGTGTTGCCGGTATCGTACAGGGCGGTAAAGACCGCGGCTCTTCCTCCGATGTTCGCCTCTCCCTGCACCGTTTCTCCTCCGTGCCGGGTCAGCCGGCGAAGTCCCCATGACATCACCGCACATGCGCCCCCCGCCGTCAGGATCAGTACCCCCATGCTCAGAGGATAATAGACCGTCCCTCCGATCAGTGCGCCGGGAGCAGAAAACACTTCTGTCAGCAGCAGGGTAATCCCTGAGAACGCTGCCGCCAGCAGAAACAGCACCACCGACTGCCGGAGCAGTCCTCGTTTTTCTCCAAAGGCAGCAAAGCACAACCCCGCCGCTGCCAGCACCCGCACTATCCCGCTGCCTAAGAATGCAAACCCCGGCAGCAGGGACAGCGCCGCATAGACGCCCCCCGCCGCCCCGGCCGCCAGCACCCGCCTTCGCCGCATGGGAACGCCCAGCAGCCCGCCGGATACCCACAGCAGCAGATAATCCACCACGCTGTTGAGCAGCCAGACCTCATCCATATACCATTTCTTCAGGACGTTTATCTCAAGGACACATCTATATCTGTAACCTTACGACC
>CAJKSU010000200.1 GCA_905202605.1 uncultured Eubacteriales bacterium | reverse complement strand
GTTGCGTGTCTGGAAAAGGGCGCAAAGCCCTGCCCCAGAGCGGATCAGTGCCGAACGCTGCCTTTGTGGAAGGGCCTTGACAAGGTAGTGGATGACTATCTCAGCCAATATACCCTGAAGGATCTCATAGATCAAGAGCATCAGGCTCAGGAGACACAGGAATGAAGCGGGTGCTGGTGGCCATGAGCGGCGGCGTGGATTCCAGCGTGACTGCGTTCCTTTTGAAGGAACAGGGCTATGACTGCATCGGTGTCACCATGAAGCTCTACGACGGAGAGGACGAGCGGGAAAGCACCTGCTGTTCCCTCCGGGATGTGGAGGATGCGAAAAGCGTCTGCCATCGGCTGGGGATCCCCCACTATACCTTTAATTTTACCGGTGATTTTGAGCAGCAGGTGATCCGCCCGTTTATTGAAAGCTATGAGCAGGGGCGCACCCCTAATCCCTGCATTGACTGCAATCGGCGGCTGAAATTTCAGCGGCTGTATCACCGTGCCATGGAACTGGGCTGTGATTATATCGCTACGGGCCACTATGTTCGCCGCCGGGAGGAGCCGGACGGCACGATCTGCCTGTATAAGGCGCTGGATCAGGAGAAGGAGCAGAGCTATGTGCTCTATAATATGACCCAGGAGCAGCTCCGGCGGACGCTGTTCCCGCTGGGGGAGCTGTCCAAGCCTCAGGTACGGGAGATTGCAGAGCGTGAGGGATTTCTGAATGCGAAAAAGCATGACAGTCAGGACATCTGCTTTGTGCCGGATGGCGATTATGCCGGGTTTATTGCGGAGACCACCGGGAAGACCTATCCCGAAGGACCGGTGCTGGATACTGCGGGCAACCGGATCGGCACCCACCGGGGCATCATCCACTATACCATCGGGCAGCGGAAGGGGCTGGGGCTGGCTATGGGCAAGCCCATGTATGTCAAGTCCACGGACGCGGAAACCAATACCGTGGTGCTTGGCACCAATGACGAGCTGTTTTCCAGCCGCGTTTATGGGGAAAAGCTCAACTGGATCGCCGGGGAGTTGCCTAAGGAGCCAATCTCCGTAGTGGCCCGGGTGCGCTATCACGGGAAGGATCAGCCCGCTACGCTCCATTTTCAGGGAGACGGCAGGGTTCTGGCGGAGTTTTCGGTACCGCAGCGGGCGGTAACGCCGGGACAGGCCATTGTGTTCTATCAGGGCGAAAAAATGCTGGGCGGCGCAGAGATCGTCAGAGGAGAATAAATAAAAGGCACAGAATCCGGGGGTGGGTTCTGTGCCTTTTGCGTTATTTACTTTCGTCTGCGGACTCGGACTCCATCAGCTTGCTGCGGAATATTTGAACTTCAGAGTTGATCAGCCCAATGAATTCAATGGTTTCAATGTCGTCGTGCTGGAAGAGGAACATTAACTCGTTGCTGAGATATCCTTCAGGGAAAGGAACAGCGATGTAATCATATACCTTACTGTCGTTTTCCTGCTGAACCGTGATGCCGGTAATCATGAGCTTTTTTTCTGCGCCGTGCAGCTTGACAACGCTGCCAATGGGAAGTAGATCCTTTGTCATAGTGAGTGCCTCCTTACGCAATATGAATCAATGAAATAGAATTCCGGCGAAATCATTGCCAACTGTTATTCAATTTTTTGTTGTTATATCACATATAATTCCAAATTCAACGGGGAAACGACTTTTTCTTACTTCTTTTCAGAAATTGAGGAAAATTGTTGATTTTGCATTGCCCCCAACTCCATCTTCCCATTTCCCGCCCTTTGTTGTATAATAACCACAATCAAACGAACTGTCCGACCCAACACGAGAAAGGGGGAGCGGCTTGCACAACTATAAAATGGTCATTCAATATGACGGTACCCGCTATTCCGGCTGGCAGCGGCAGGGGAACACCTCCTCTACGATCCAGTGGAAGCTGGAGCAGGCATTGACCCGCCTGCTGGGGCAGCCCACGGAGGTAAGTGGCTCCGGGCGCACCGACGCCGGGGTACATGCGCTGAGGCAGGTAGCAAATTTCCGTGCGGCGGAATTTCTGGACTGCAAGAGTTTCCGGCTCAGGATCAATGAGTCATTGCCAGAGGATATCTGCGTGACGGATCTCCGGGTGGCGGGGGATCGGTTTCATGCCCGGTTCAGCGCCAAGGAGAAGGTTTACCGCTATACCATTCTAAACAGCGTCAATCGGGATGTATTTGTCCGGAAATACTCCTATCATCTCCCGGAGGAGCTGAACCTCTCCGCCATGGAGGAAACGGCGGCGCTGCTGGTGGGGACCCATGATTTTAAGGGCTTTTCCACAGGCCGCACCAAGAAGTCTACGGTGCGGCATCTGTCGGAAATTGAGATTCGCCCGGAGGGGGAAAAGCTTCTCATCACCTTTACCGGCAACGGATTCCTCTATAATATGGTGCGGATCCTCACTGGGACGCTGATCGAAGCGGGACAGGGAAAGCGGACGCCGGAAAGCGTCCTGCCGGTACTGGAAACGGGAGAGCGCACCGGCGCGGGCTTTACCGCCCCGGCACAGGGGCTTTGCCTCATGGAAGTACGATATTGAAACATGCCATAGAATAAGGAGGCTTTATTATGTTAAGCGCAGGAGATCGGGCGCCGGCCTTTACGCTGCCGGATCAGAACGGAACCATGGTCAGCTCGGAAACGCTGGCAGGAACGCCCTATGTGATCTATTTTTATCCCAAGGATTCCACCGCAGGCTGCACCAAGCAGGCGCAGACCTATTCGGCAGTGCTGGAGCAGTTCAAGGCGGCGGGCTATCGGGTGTTTGGCGTGTCCAAGGATTCAGTGGCGTCCCATAAGCGCTTTGAAGAGAAGTATGACCTGACCATCACCCTCCTCAGCGATCCGGAAAAGGCGGCGATTACGGCCTTTGACGTCTGGCAGGAGAAAAAGAACTACGGAAAGGTATCCATGGGCGTGGTGCGCACCAGCTATGTGGTGGGGGAGGACGGCGTGATCCGATTCGCCAACCCCAACACCAAGGCGGCAACGGACTGCCAGAAGGTCATGGAGCAGGTGGGACTGTGAATATTCAGATTTTTGGCGCATCCAAATCCGCTGACAGCCGCAAGGCGGAGCGCTATTTTAAGGAGCGGCGCATCAAATATCAGCTGATTGATATGAAAAAGTATGGCATGAGCGGCGGCGAGTTCGACAGCGTGCTCCGTGCCGTGGGCGGAATTGAGAATTTAGTGGACTGGAACAGCAAGAGCCCGGACATCGACCTGCTGAAATACATGGCGGACGACCGGGATAAGGAGGATAAGGTTTTTGACGAGCAAAGCCTGATCCGCCTGCCGGTGGTGCGCAACGGCAAGCAGGCCACCGTGGGCTACTGCCCGGAGATCTGGGCGGAATGGAAATAACAACGCATCCATCAAAGGAGGAAACAGAATGTCTGATACGATCATTACCGTAAAGCATGAGCTGGTGACGGTGGTATATTTAAACCGCCCCAATACCCTCAACTGCTTCAATAACGAGCTGCTGGAAACTCTGGCGGAGACACTGAAAAAGCTGGATGCCGACCCCGGCGTCCGCTGCGTGGTCATCACCGGCTCCGGGCGTGGCTTCTGTGCCGGGGGCGATCTGGGCGTGCTCATGGCCTGCGATTCACAGGAGAAGAGCGACGAGAATATGCGGGTAGCCAACGAGGCCGTCGAGGCACTGTTCCGGATGAAGACCCCCACCATCGCCATGGTCAACGGCGCGGCGGCAGGTGCGGGCTTTAATCTGGCACTGGCCTGCGATATGATTTTCGCGGCGGAGAAGGTGAGGTTCATCCAGTCCTTTGTGAATGTGGGCATTGCCTCCGACTGCGGCGGACATTACCTGCTGGAGAAGGCGGTGGGGCGGCATCTTGCCAAGGAGCTGATGTTTACCGCCCGGCCTGTTACGGCGCAGGAGGGCAGGGAGATGGGCTTTGTCAACCGCATTTATCCTGCGGAGCAGCTTCAGGACGAAACTCTGAAATTCGCGGCAGAGATCGCAAAGAAAGCGCCGCTGGCTCTTGCCGCCACCAAGCAGCTTTTGAACCGTGCCGAGGAGCTGTCTCTGGAGGAGGTTCTGGAGGCGGAAAAGCAGCAGCAGGGGCCGCTGCTCCTGAGCCACGACTGCAAGGAAGGCATCGCGGCCTTCCGGGAGAAGCGAGAGGCGGTATTCACCGGTGCTTAAGGTACAGGGGCTGCGGCTTCGACCCGGCGAGCCGGAGTCGGCGCTGCAAAAGAAGCTCCGGCGGGAGCTTGGCTGTGAGGTAGGCGGCTTTCAGGTGCTGCGCCGGTCGGTGGATGCCAGAAAAAAGGATGACATTGCGCTGGTGTACACCGTTCTGGTGGAGCTTTCCCATGAAAATCAGGTGCTGAAAAAGTGCCGCAGCAAAAAGGTGTCCCGTTATGAGGAAACGCCGTATGCGTTTCCGGTGCAGCATCTCCGTCTGCCCCGACGTCCGGTGATCGTGGGCGCAGGGCCTGCGGGGCTGTTCTGCGCCCTGATGCTGGCTCGTGCGGGGGCGCGTCCCATCCTGCTGGAACGGGGTATGGACGTAGATCAGCGGACGGTGGACGTGGCGGAATTCTGGGAGAAGGGGATCCTGAAACCGGGCAGCAATGTCCAGTTTGGCGAGGGCGGCGCAGGGACGTTTTCCGATGGAAAGCTCAATACCGGCGTCAACGATCCCCGGATGCGCTATATTCTCCGGACATTCGCGGAGTTTGGCGCACCGGCGGAGATCCTTTGGGATGCCGCGCCCCATGTGGGGACGGATTATCTGCGCCTTGTGGTGAAAAATATCCGGCAGGAGTTGATCCGGCTGGGGGCGGAGGTGCGCTTTGCCCATCAGCTCACGGGCATCCAAACGGAAAATGGTGCGGTGCGGTCGGTTACGGTGCAGTCCCTTGAGGGGATGTACACGTTGGAGACT
>CAJKSU010000199.1 GCA_905202605.1 uncultured Eubacteriales bacterium | reverse complement strand
TCGGCTGTGCCGACAGAGGGGTGTATGCTGGCGAAGTAGGGGCGATTATCAATCGCCCGCGACGGGGCAGTCGCAAGTTTCCGCCGCACCGCAGCAGGCAGGTCGCGGCGGGGAACCAGTGGAAGAGAACGCTGGCCACTGGCCTGTCACCCTCTTTCCCCCAAAAAACTCGAAAATATAAAAATGCCTATTGACAAACGCAGTCCCGGTGCTATAATACAGTCATAACGTATGAATAGTTGCTCATACGTTAATATTAAAATACGTCATAGGAGCGAAAGGATGGTTTTATTTTGAAAAAGACATACAAGATCGACGTGGACTGCGCCAACTGTGCCAACAAGATGGAGGACGCCGCCAAGAACACCGAGGGTGTTAAGAACGCAACCGTCAACTTCATGACCCTGAAGATGATCGTGGAGTTCGAGGATGGTCAGGAACCCGCCGCCGTCATGAAGCAGGTGCTGAAGAACTGCAAGAAGGTGGAGGACGACTGCGAGATCTACCTGTAAGGAGGGCTTGTAATGTCAAAGAAGCAGAAAAAGGTGCTGATCCGCATTATCATCAGCGCCGTGCTGCTGATTGGGCTGCATTTCGTGCCGGTAACCGGCTGGGTGCGCTTCCTTCTGTACATGGTGCCGTATCTGGTCATCGGATACGACATTCTCAAAAAGGCCTTTAAGGGTATTCTGAACCACCAGGTGTTTGACGAAAACTTTCTGATGGCGGTTGCCACCGTGGGCGCCATCTGTCTGGGGGACTACGTGGAGGGAACGGCGGTTATGCTGTTCTACCAGATTGGCGAGCTGTTCCAGAGCTACGCCGTGGGCAAGAGCCGCCGGAACATCAGCGAGCTGATGGACATTCGCCCGGATTACGCCAACATTGAAGTGGACAGTCAACTCCAGCAGGTGGATCCCGACGAGGTAGAGGTGGGCAGCGTCATTGTGGTGCAGCCCGGCGAAAAGGTTCCCATCGACGGCATCGTTTCCGAGGGAACTACCACGCTGAATACCAGCGCCCTCACCGGCGAGAGCATCCCCAGAGAGGTAGAAGCAGGGGACGAGGTCATCAGCGGCTGCATCAATCTCTCCGGCCTCATCAAGATCCAGACCACCAGAGAGTTTGTAGAATCCACCGTATCCAAGATTCTGGATCTGGTGGAGAACGCCTCCTCCAAGAAGTCCCGTTCCGAGAATTTTATCTCCCGGTTTGCCAGGATCTATACCCCCGCCGTGTGCTACGGCGCACTGGCGCTGGCGATCCTGCCGCCGCTGGTGCGGCTGGTCATAGGCATTTCCCCGGAGTGGGGTGACTGGATCTACCGTGCTCTGACGTTTTTGGTTATTTCCTGCCCCTGCGCACTGGTGATCTCCATCCCCCTGAGCTTCTTTGCCGGGATCGGCGGAGCCAGCAGGGAAGGGGTGCTGGTGAAAGGTTCCAACTATCTCGAAGCGCTGGCCTCCACGAAATGTGTGGTGTTCGATAAAACCGGCACCATGACTCAGGGCGTGTTTGAGGTGGCGGGGATTCACCACTGTCAGATTGAGGATCAGAAGCTGCTGGAATACGCAGCGCTGGCGGAGATTGCCTCATCCCATCCCATCAGCAAGAGCCTGCAAAAGGCCTACGGTCAGCCGCTGGATCGTGCCCGTGTGACGGACATTGAGGAGATCGGCGGCAACGGCGTCACCGCCACGGTGGACGGCATCCCTGTGGCGGTGGGCAACGGCAAGCTCATGGATCGGCTGGGCATCAAATATACCCCCTGCCGGAGCGTGGGAACCGTGGTTCATGTGGCGCTGGCAGGCGCGTATTCCGGTCATATCCTCATCACTGACCGGCTCAAGCCCAACGCCAAGGCTGCCATCGCCGCCCTGCACAAGGCGGGCGTGTCCAAAACCGTTATGCTCACCGGCGACGCGGACGCTGCCGCGCAGCAGGCAGCAAAGGAGCTGGGCATCACAGAGGTACACAGTGAGCTGCTGCCCGCGGATAAGGTAACGCAGGTGGAGCGGCTGCTGGCAGAGAAGCGTGCAAAGGAAAACCTTGCCTTCGTAGGCGACGGCATCAACGATGCGCCGGTGCTGTCCCGCGCCGATGTGGGCATCGCCATGGGCGCCCTCGGCTCCGACGCCGCCATTGAGGCCGCGGATATCGTGCTGATGGATGACGATCCGCTGAAAATCGCCAAGGCCATCAAGGTCTCCCGGAAGTGCATCCGGATCGTCTATGAGAACATCTATTTCGCCATCGGCATCAAGGTGCTGTGCCTGATCCTGGGCGCGCTGGGCATCGCCAATATGTGGGTTGCCATCTTTGCCGACGTTGGTGTGATGGTGCTGGCGGTACTCAATGCCATCCGGGCGCTGATGGTGAAGAACCTGTAAAACTGTATTTGTCTGATACAATAGAAACAGCTGTGTGAATAGAACTCCGTTCACACAGCTGTTTGCCGCTTCATGCCATCCAGAACAGAAATTGTGCCACAACCAGATTAGCTGGAAAGTAGAGCCAACCAGTTCATTCATTCACTCGAAAACTTTATATGGTGATTATAGGAATGAACCGATTTGAAAAGCAGCATCTCCCACACCGTCGGATAGTCCAGTCGCATAATATCTTTGAGATTTCAACAATACATTGCCATTACGCTGCATTTCACCCGTGAGCTTGCGGAAATGATCGTAAAATGTGATGTAGAAGCATAAGGGAAACCGTAAGGGAAAACATCCCGCCGAGATAGCACAAAAAAGCCTGTAGTTACTGGAACTACAGGCTTTTTGAGTGGTCGGAGTGGCGGGATTCGAACCCGCGGCCTCATGGACCCGAACCATGCGCGATACCAAGCTTCGCCACACCCCGATTGCCTGATTATTATATCACGGCTGGGAAAAAAGTCAAGAAAATTCTTTCCTCTGTATGAGACTTCGGGAGTTTATCAGTTGTGTGGTCATCTGAACTCCTTCTATCAGTTTAATTTCGTCAGATTTCACAATTACACCCCAGCTATATTCAGCATTTCTACAGCATTTTACAGGTTTTCAATTGACTTTTCTCTCCCGAGCAGGTACAATATTCAGGCGTGAAAATTTATGCGTTTGCCGTGTTATCGGGCAAAAGCGCCGCAGTAGGCGGCAGAGGGAGATACTATGGAACATAATAAAAAGGGCTTTGCCAGCCGTTGGGGCTTTATTCTGGCCTCTGTTGGATCTGCGGTGGGCATGGCAAACGTTTGGGGCTTCCCAAACAAAATGGGGAGTAATGGCGGCGGTGCGTTTTTGCTGGTGTATCTGCTGTTCATCGTGATTTTCAGCTATGTGGGACTCCCTGCGGAGTTCTCCATAGGCCGCCGTGCCGGTACTGGTACGCTGGGCGCCTATGAAATGGCATGGGGTACCCGCGGGAGAAAGTTCGGTACACTTGGCCGAATTCTTGGCTGGCTCCCGCTGGCTGGATCCATGTGCATTGCCATCGGCTATGCAGTGATCGTATCCTACGTATTAAAGGCGCTGGCGGACTCTCTGGTGGGGACACTGATGACGGCAGACACCACCGTATGGTTTGCGTCCTTCTCCGGCACAAGCTTTTCCGTGGTACCGTTTCATATTATCGTGGTGGTAGGGACGCTGCTGACCCTGCTGCTAGGGGCAAAGAGCATCGAACTCAGTAATAAGATTATGATGCCACTGTTTTTCCTGATTTTTGTGGTGCTGGCGGTTCGTGTGTCGCTGCTGCCCGGCGTAGCCGAGGGCTACCGGTTCATGTTCCTCCCGGACTGGTCTGCACTGAAGGATCCAATGGTCTGGATCTGGGCCATGGGACAGGCGTTTTTCTCACTTTCCGTCACCGGCAGCGGCATGATTGTCTACGGCTCTTATCTCTCCAAGGACGAGGATGTGGTAGGCGTCGCTCAGCATACCGCACTGTTTGATACCATTGCTGCAGTGATTGCGTCGCTGGTCATTATCCCAGCCTGCTTTGCTTACCGGCTTGACGTGGGAGCTGGCCCCGGGCTGCTGTTTGTGACCCTGCCGGAGATCTTGCAGGATATTCCTTTGGGGCGGCTCTTCGCTGTGATTCTATATGCCGCCATGATTTTTGCCGGGGTCAGCAGCCTCCAGAACATGTTTGAGGCAGTGGCGGAATCTCTGCTCCATCGCTTCCCGAAGTTGGGACGTACCGCAGCACTGATGATTCTCTGTGTAGTCTGTCTTGGATTCGGCCTCGGTATGGAGCGTATCGACAGTTGGGGACCATGGATGGATTTTGTGAGTATCTATATCATCCCCATTGGTGCGACGCTGGGTGCGATCTCCTGGTTCTTTGTGATGAAGAAGGAGAAGCTGCTGGAGGCGGTAAATCTGGGCAGCAAAAAGACCAGAGGGAAGCTCTGGTACTGCGTTGGGCGGTATGTATATGTGCCGCTGGCGCTGATTCTCTGCGTGATCGCGCTGTGGAAGCAGATTGCTTTTTAGTTTTTAAGGCAATAACAAACAAATGTGTGGCATTTTAGCTCCAATGCAAGGGTGATTCCGGCGGTCAACCCCTCCGGCAAAATCAGAGATTTTGCCACCTCCCCTTACAGGGGAGGCTTTGACGCACCGAATCTGTCTCCCCTGTAAGGGGAGATATCACGAAGTGACAGATGGATTATCCCACAACACCCGCAATAAAGCAAAACAGGAACCGCCCAAATCGGGCGGTTCCTTCGCATTTCCTATCGTAATTATCCCTGAGCGCCAGTGTTCTTCTCCGCCGCCTTCTCCTCGCAGTGCTGGAGCAGCACCTCGAAATCGGAGCAGTTGGCCTTGAAAATCCCCTTGTAGAAGTTGTTGGAATTGGTGAGCATATCCCTTGCCCAGCCAAGATCCTGCTCCACGCCGTCCCCAAGGATCAGCTGCCGGGCTGACACGCACACGGACTGGATGAACAGAG
>CAJKSU010000198.1 GCA_905202605.1 uncultured Eubacteriales bacterium | reverse complement strand
AATGATACAGACGCCGATGTTGGAGCAGTGATCGGATACACGCTCACAGTTGGTGAGAATGTCGGTAAGCACCAAGCCGATGTCAATGGAGCATTCACCCTCTTGCAGTCTGCGGATATGGCGGTTACGAATCTCGGTGGTGAGGTCGTCGATGACCTCCTCCAGCGGCTCCACATGGGCTGCCAGATGGTCATCGTTCTTATCAAAGGCATGCATGGTCAGCTCCAGAATTTCGGTCAGGGCGGCGAACAGAGTGGTCAGCTCCGTTTTCGCCGCTTCGGAGAAGCTGCTGCCGTTTTTGTGAAGCGCAGAAGCGCTTTCCGCCAGATTGGTGGCGTGATCGCCGATTCGCTCAAAATCACCGATCACATGCAGCAGCTCAAAAATCTCTCTGCTTTCCTCGACCCGAAGCTCACGGGAGGAGAGCTGCACCAGTGCGGTGGCAAGTTCATCGTCCATGCGATCCAGCTGCTGTTCCTGCAGCTCTACCCGGTCATAGAGCTGTGGATCGTAGTTGTGAATCAGCTGAAGCGAATCCAACAGTGCATGCTTTGCGATATTCCCCATGGTGACGGCTTGCTCACGGCACTGCTCCACCGCAAGGATGGGGGCATTCATCAGTCGCTCGTCCAGAAATACAGTTTCTTCGTTTCCTCCCTTATCCGGCACCATAAGGTTGGCCAGCAGCACCAGCTGCCGGGAGAAGGGCAGGAGAATCAGCGTGGTGACCACATTGAAGATGGAGTGAACTCCCGCAATTGCCAGCGGTGTAATGGGAAGCACGGTAATCGGAAAATGAAAGATCGCATTCAGACCATAGAAGCCGATGAGACAGAACACGGTTCCAAGAAGGTTGAAGCTCACGTGGACGGCAGCGACTCGGCGGGCATTTTTATTGGTACCGATGGATGAGAGCAATGCGGTCACACAGGTACCGATATTCTGCCCCATGATAATGGGAATTGCCATGCCGTAGGTAATGGAGCCGGTAATGGAGAGTGCCTGAAGAATGCCTACGGAGGCGGCAGAGGACTGGATAATGCCGGTAAAGGCTGCACCCACCAGTACTCCCAACAAGGGGTTGTTGAAGCGGGTGAGCATGGAGTCAAAACCGGGCATTTCCGTCAGGGGAGCCATAGCGTCTTTCATCAGCTCCATGCCGAACATCAGAATGGCAAAGCCGCAGAGAATGGAGCCGGTATCCTTTTTGCGGTCACTTTTGGCTGCCATAATCAGAATAACGCCAACCAGCGCCAGAATAGGGGAAAAGTTCTCCGGTTTCAGCATGGAGAGCCAGAGATTATCCCCCTGAATGCCCGCCATACTGAGGATCCATGCGGTGAGCGTGGTGCCGATGTTGGAGCCCATAATCAGCCCCACTGTCTGGCTCAGCTCCATAATGCCGGAGTTGACCAGACCCACCAGCATGACAGTCATTGCGGAGGATGACTGAATGGCAATGGTAATGCCCGCACCCAGCAGAAGGCTCTTAAAAGGATTGGAGGTCAGCTTTTTCAGTGTCAGCTCCAGCTTTCCGCCTGCGATTTTTTCAAGGCTGGAGGACATGATATGCATGCCAAACAGAAAAAAGGCAAGACCGCCGCAAAGTGTGAAAATAGAGAATATGTCCATGTGTAGTTCTTCCTCCTTTTACTTTGTAAAGCTTAGCAGAAGAATGTAAAGTACAAATATGGGGTTGTGTAAAATTGTTGTAAAAAAACATCCGGACAGTGTCCGGATGTCCAGAACACTGCCCGGCTTGATTATACGGGGAAGGTGACGGTGAAGGTGGTGCCAACGCCAACTGTACTGTCCAGAGAGATGCTTGCGCCGTGGCGTTCTGCAACATGCTTGACAATGGAAAGCCCCAGACCGGTGCCCCCTGTGGCGCGGCTATGGCTTTTGTCCACTCTGTAAAACCGCTCAAAAATGCGCTCCTGATGCTCCGGCGCAATTCCGATGCCGGTATCGCTGACGGCAATCTGATGATCTCCAAGGGTTACGGTGACGGTGCCATTTACTCGATTGTAGCGAATGGCATTGTCAATGAGGTTGTAAACAAGCTCCCACAGGCTGTTTCGATCTCCACGTACCACGGTTTCCGGCCCGTTGAGGCTGAGAATAATGCCCTTTTTCTCTGCGGAGGGAGTCAGCGTTTCGATACATTCCTGGGCAATGGCACGAAGCTCCACCGGTGCATGGGATATCGGCGTTTTGTCCTCGTCCAGCCGGCTGAGGTGGATGATGTCGCTGATAAGATCCAGCAGACGGCCAGCCTCCCGGTGGATGGTGGCGGCAAAGCGTTTGACATCCTGCTCCTTCGCCATACCGCTTTCGATCATTTCCGCATATCCAGAGATGGAAGTCAGGGGGGTTTTCAGTTCATGCGATACATTGGCGGTGAATTCCTGCCGAATGGATTCCTTTGCCTGACGCTGCTGCTGAATTTCCACTACAAAGGGGCGCAGCTCCGGATAAACACGCTTGGAATCACTGGCAAGCTCTGGGTCGTCCAGAGATTCCGGGAGCTTTTTGATCGGCTCAACCAGACGCCGGGTCAGCAGAACGGCAAAGACAACCGCCATGACCATCAAAATGCAGATCGCCACCACCAGATACGGAACCGCAGTGCCGTAAATCTGATAGATGTTGCTGGCAGAGCAGGCAACCCGGAGAATCTCTCCAGAAGGAAGCACCATGGCGTAATAATAGTCCTCGGTGCCGAGCGTATCGGAGGTGCGGCGGCTGCTTCCGCTGCCGGAATTTAGTGCAGACTGTACCTCCGGGCGATCCAGATGGTTCTTCATGGAGCGGGGATCGGCTGCGCTTTCATATAACACGGTTCCGTCCGATTCGATCAGCGTAATGCGCAACTCGTCGCTGGAAAACAGGGAAAGCTGCTCCGGATCGTCCAGCTCCTCATAGGCGCTGGCGATGAGTTGCGCCTGCTGTTGGAGATCCTCCCGCACCTGAGTGCGGAATGCATTGAAGAAAGCAAAGCCAGAGCAGAGTGCGGCAAGAATCGCAGAAATTAGCCCCATATAAAACAGATTCAGAGATATTTTTTCTTCCATGGCTTATTCCTCCAGACGTTCCAGCTTAAAGCCCACGTTCCGGATGGTCTGCACCATTGCGCCTTTTCTTCCCAGCTTTTGACGAAGCGTTTTTACATGCATGTCCAGTGTGCGGCTGGAAAGTTCATAGTTATAGCCCCAGATTCGTTCCATAATGACATCGCGGGTAAAGGCATTGCCCGGAGCAGACAGCAGCAGCTTTAACAGCTCAAATTCCTTGTATGTAAGCTCCACCGGCGTCCCGTCTACTGTAACCAGATGCTTTTCCTCGGAAAGGTACAATCCGCCGTAGCTGTATTGTACCGGAGCTTTTGCGGTGCTGGTGCCGCGAAGCCGTGCCTTGACACGGCTAATCAGCTCCATGATTCCAAAGGGCTTTGGCAAATAGTCATCTGCACCCAGATCCAGTCCCCGTACAGTGTCTAATTCGGAATCCTTTGCGGTTACCAAAATAATGGGGACATCACGGGTTTCCATCCGGGTACGCAGTTTTCGCAATATGGTGAGTCCGTCCTCACCGGGAAGCATGATGTCCAGCAGGATCAGATCCGGCGTGCTGGTGGACAGTGCTGTATAAAATGGGGCAGCGCTTGGAAAACTCTCTGCCTGAAAGCCGCTGCTTTCCAGAGCGTACTGCTCCAATTCGCGGATTTCAGGGTCATCCTCTACGATATATATTTTCATGTTGTTCACCTCATGCCTAGAGTATAGCAGGATTGGGTAAAAAACAAAGCCCCTCTATGTAAAACCTGTGTAAAAATATCGACGGATAGAAAAAGGGCTGCTGCGGTGTGCAGCAGCCCTTTTGGGGGAATTCTGTTACTTCATGCCGCGCTCGTAGGCCTCAATCATCTTCTTAACCATCTGGCCGCCTACACTGCCTGCCTCGCGGGAGGTGAGGTCGCCATTGTAGCCTTCCTTCAGGTTAACGCCAACCTCGGAAGCAGCCTCCATCTTGAACTTGTCCAGAGCCTCGCGAGCCTCAGGTACGACTGCGTTGTTGCTGTTGGATTTCATGTGATACATCTCCTTCAAATTTCATTGGCAATACCGGAGGATTTCCGTCGCACGCGGAGTAACCCGCATTGCATGTCTGAAATCATTCGGTATTACGTTGGTCTTTTGTGACCATCCATATTGTTGCCCCATTTGAAAAAGATATGATTTGTAATATTATGCAATAGACAATGAAAATGGATACAAACTGTGGATACTGACCCATCAATGAGGCTGGCAAGAGTGGTTTTCCATCCGTCTTTTCCGGGTTGCAGATGGAGAACATCCATTTCGTTTTAAAGGCAAACAGCATCACTTCCGGCGTTGAGGAAGATATCCGTGATTACCTAACGCTGCATCCCAACATCAAACTGGTGATTTACGAAGTGAACCGTATCGGAAATAATGTCAATCAAATTGCTTATAACACAAACGCTGTTCGCTTTTCTTCTAATAAGGATTGGGGAGAACTCCAAACAAAATATTTTGAGTTAATGACACTGTTTTGCCAGTTTGCGTTGCGAGAGAACGGAGAGGAAAAACTCTGGTATAAAAAGATTCTGGAGCTGATGCCAAAGGACGATTCCTCAGCAGAAAACGCATGACATATTAAATATACAAACAGGATAAGGGCGACCAATCATAAAGGTTGGTCGCCCTTGGATTCATTGCTACATTGAATTACATTAAGGTCATAAATGTACTATCGTCATCGAAACGGTGAATTGGTGTTACATTCAACAAGACATTTCGCATAACTTCTTTTGCTTGATTTCTTTTGTCGAATACCTCTTTAACCTGTTCAATAATGCGCTGCTGTTCATCGAGCTTTTTAGGAAACGGAAGCTCTAGTTCTAGCACCCTTCGCCCCAAA
>CAJKSU010000197.1 GCA_905202605.1 uncultured Eubacteriales bacterium | reverse complement strand
CCATAAAATATACCATTCCTGTCTTAATTTGATATATAGCTCTAAAAATCAGATGCACACGCAAAAGCGGCCCGTTCCATGTTTGGAACGGGGCCGCCGCATGGTTTTGGTGATTACTTGCTTAAATACTCGGCGCAGCTCTGGGCGGCGAGATAGCCGCCATCTACTGCCCACTGATAATCGGTGAACGCCTTCATCCGGTAGTCGCCGGGCTTTCCGGCATTGGCCTGTACGCCGGAGGCGTTGTCGCCTGCGGCATAGAAGCCGGGGATCACGCCCTGCTTGTCCGCACGGTAGACCTCGCACTTGGGGTTCACCAGTACGCCGCCGAAGGCGCCGTCGGTAGCCATTTTACCGAAGATCGCATAGAAGGGGCCGTTTTCAATGGGCTTGAGGTTCCGGGGATTTTTGCCGAAGTCCTCATCTACGCCCTTCCGGCACATCTCATTGTAATGCGCCACCTCTTTCAGGAAGGGTTCCTTTTCAATGCCCGCCTGTACTGCCAGTTCCTCCAACGTATCCGCCACAAACAGCGAAACGCCGTTGTGGGAGTCCAGCTCCTCCTGAAAGTCCTGCTTCCAGCGCTTTAAATACTCGCCCTCAATGCCGCCGCGGGTGCGGACGCACTCCTCCATGGTGGCCTCCAGCGTGGGAGTATCATAGATGGTATAAACCATGCGCCGGGGCTGGAAGCAGATGGGGGCCGAGCCGCCGCCCATGGCGCCCTCGTTGTAGAAGCGCTTGCCCTTGAGATTGACGGTCATCTGATTTCCGCTCATCTGGGCAACGAACCCCGCAAAGGTAAAGGGATGATGCACCGGGCCAAAGAGGTTGATGCAGAACGCGTCATAGTCCACATACGCCCCGCAGCTCTCGCCCAGCTCCACCACGTCGCCGGTGTCCGTGGGGGCGGCAAAGCGATGGACATACTCGCAGTTGGGGTTCTCCTTTTCATCCGGGAAGAACCACGGGATAAAACGCCGAAGCAGGTCATCATTGTGGGTATAGCTACCAGAGGAACAGATCACGGCTTTACATTTAATATGTAGCTCGCCGCCGGGATCCTGTGCGATCACCCCGGAGATTGCGCCGGCTTCATCGGTCAGGATTTTCTTTGCGGCGCATTCCGTCCGCAGCTCGATGCCGTACTTGGGGAACTGGCGCACCATGGTTTCGATCAGAAAGCTGCCGCCCTTGCCGGGGCCGATGGAGCCGTCGGTGGACTTCTGGTTGAAGAATACCCGCTCTTCGGTCAGGCTCTTGATCTTCTTGCCTCGCACCTCGGTTTCCACCAGATAGGGCTGTACCTCCGGCATTTGAAGCAGCCAGTCGTTCAGTTCAGTCCCGGCCTTTTTCGCATTTTCGATCAGGCTCTGATCCAGCTTTTCCAGAAAGCTCTTGTCGGGCATGGGAGGTCCGCCGGGGCCGCCTTCAGGACCTCCGGGACCGCCATCCGGGCCGCCGGGACCACCGGGGCCGCCCATGCCGCCGGTGCTGATGGAGAATCCCGCAAACCAGCCGCTGCCGCCGTAGCGCTTTGCCTTTTCCAGCACAATGATCTTCTTCCCAGTCAGCTCCGCCAGCTTCACTGCCGCCACCGTGCCGCCTGCGCCTGCGCCGATCACCACGCAGTCTGCCTCCAGCTCCAGCGGCGCATGGGGCGTCACCTGCTCCGGCTTTCCGGTGTCAATGGCGCTGACATTACAGACCTCTACACATTTTCCGCATTCTACACACTTCTCCGGGTCGATCTGGTACTGAGTTCCCACATAGTCGATTGCATGGGTGGGACATTCCAGCGCGCAGTAATGACAGCCCAGACAGAAGGGTTTGATTCGATAAGCCATCCTGAATCCATCCTTTCTTACACGTATTGCTATTTATGGCAACACCGCATAATTGCGTCTTCGGATTCTGACGGATTCTTTCCGCCAGAAAGGCGTTAGGAAAACCTTGAAATACACAAAGTATTCCGGCGGTTTTCCACCTTTTTCTGACGCAAATCCTCTCGTCAGACTCTCTCGCCGAATTATGCGGTATTGCCTTATATTTTACCGCATATTTCGCTTACTTACCAATGCCGATTCTGGCAGTGGGGTATGTCAATTATGTTATAGCATGCTGGCAGGGCATTTCTTTGAAGCCATACATAGTCTAACAGAAATGATGCGATCACACTTGAAATCTTCACCAGTTGCTTTATACGTTTCATCTCCTTTTTGCCGCCAAAGCGCAGCAAAAAGCGGAACAGCCGTCGCTGCCCCGCTTTTTTCGCATCCCGGCTGACTAGTCCTGCCGGATACCCTTGACAAAACCGCAAAGAGTTCCCTTTGGAATCACACAGGTTATCCTGTCTCAAGATTCCGCACTGCGCTTCGATGTAATGCTACATCGTCCTTCAGATACTTCCCGGCCTTGAAAATACCGGTTCTCTTTCGTTTTGTCCAAGGGTAGTATATGCAGTCCCCTGCGGGATATTCCTCCCATAGGTCATTTTCTTGCCCCTTTTTATTGCTTTTAAGCCGTGGATATGATATGATGAACTGCGTTATATTCATAATCACTTCCGGATTTTCCGCCGGATTTCTACTGATTGCAGCCGCATTTGCGGCAAACTTATCAAAAAGTGAGGAACTTTCATGTCAAAACAGGATCTGTACGATGAAAACGGACAGCCCATTCATACGGACGCAGATTCCTCCCCCGGCTCCACCGCTGATTCCCTTTCCGAGCTGTTTGGCTCCGTGGATCCCAGCCAATATGAGTTTGAGGAGGACGAAAACGCCTACTACCATACCCGGCATCATCTCCCCGCCCAGAATTCTACGTCAGAGGATGCCCCTGAGGCGAACACTGCCGACCCCGGTGACAAGTCGGAAGCGGAACGCAACTCCTTCCATCTGGGCGATTACACCGATTACGACACCTATAACGACTCCGGCACCTACCGCTCCTATGACGGCTCCAGCGAATACCGCAGCTTTGATGCCGCCATGCCGGAAGCGCCGAAGGAAGGCTGGTATCACTTTTCCGAGGAAGACAGTGCGCTGGAGGACGAGAAGGACTATGAGGATGACGAAGAAGAAGAGGAGGAAGACATGACTTCTGACCGCCCCCGGCATCGCCTTCTGCGGATCTTCTCCCACATTCTGCTGACACTGGTAACCCTGTTTTGCGGCTTTTACCTGATGGTACTGTATGCGCCCATCCCTGCCCTGACCAACCTCCGGGATATGTACATCCGCACCGCCATGACCACCTTGAACCACAAGTGGCTGGCTACCGCCATTGTCCCCAGCGATATCATTGATCAGGTGATGCTGGAGGATTACGCCGCGGACGATGCCATGGTCGGAAAAGGCTCCAACTGGGGGAATGTCTCCGTGCAAGAGCTTCCCACCTTTGCTGATTCTCAGGACGCTACTCCGGAAACCGCCTCTGAAATCGAGGCCGATTTGGACGAGGATGCCAATCAGGACGGTGACACCATCACCTACTCCAGTCAGGAGGAAGAGATCTTCTATCAGCTGTTCTATGAACTGGACTATCACTCCATGACCAGCTATCTGGAGGATCACCCTGACGCTCTGTCAAACGGCTGGAGCTACATCGACATCAACGAGGCCGGTCTGGATGACACCGGCACCGACATCAAGACCGTCCACGGCGATCAGGTGCTGGCGCTGGACGCCTACAATGGCGTGCTGCTGGTTCGAGTCAAATTTGGCGCATCCCGCGGCGTGATGGCGATCTGCAAGGACACCTCCAGACTGAGCCTCTGCTCCGCTACCACCCTTCCTGTCACCGGTCAGACCGCCGGTAAGATCTGCGACAACAACGACGGCGTTATCGCCATCACCGGCAGCGCCTTTCTGGATGACGGCACCAGCAACGGCGGGCAGATCTCCGGCCTTGCGGTGTGTGAGGGCGTAGAAATGGGCTCTCGGCTGGGCGGCGCAGGTGATAAGCGTCTGGAACTGCGGAACGATGATAAGATGTACATTGTGGATTCCTCGGATTCCCTCAGCAGTGACACCAGAGATGCCTGCGAATTTCACCCTGCGCTGATTATCGACGGCGAAAACCTTGCTGGAAGCAGCACCTGGACCAGCCCCAACCCCCGTGCGGTGCTGGGTCAGTCCTCCCGGCTGGAAACCATGATGGTGGTTGTCGAGGGTCGTCTGTTGGACAGCCCCGGCTGCAGCGTGGTGGACATCGCCGACAAGATGGAGGAGTATGGCTGCGTTCAAGCATTGAATCTGGACGGCGGCACCAGCGCCATCATGTACTATAAGGGTGAATACGTCACCCGCTGCTCCAATACAGCTCTGCCCGCAGGCCGCACTCTGCCTTCTGCGTGGGTGTATAAGAAAGCAAATTGATTGTTGAACGTCCCGACGCCGCCTGCGCCGGGACGTTATTTCGTCCTTTTGTTTCACAATAAAAACCACAAAAATCCATTATTCATCTTGATTTTACATATCCCTGCTGATATGATTAACATATCTGAAAGGAAAAGAGGAATACCATATGTTTTGTCCGAATTGTGGAGTTGAAATACCCGACAATGTGGCATATTGTCCCGGCTGCGGTGCAAAGGCCGGCCAGATGAAGCCGCAGGTCGTATACTGCCGTTCCTGCGGAGCCGAAATTTCCGAAAAGGCCGTTATCTGCCCCAAATGCGGTGTCGCTACAGATCGCTTCAACGCCGCATCCTCCGCACAGGGTCAGCCCAACATTGTAATAAACAATAGCAACACAAACGTGAACGCCGGAATTTCTTACTCCTCCAAGAGTAAGGTAGTTGCTTTGCTGCTCTGCTTTTTCCTTGGCGGCATAGGTGTGCATCGTTTTTACGTTGGAAAGGTTGGTACAGGGCTTCTCTACCTATTCACTCTCGGTCTGTGCGGCATCGGTACTCTGGTGGACTTTATTATGATCGCCATCGGCTCGTTCCG
>CAJKSU010000196.1 GCA_905202605.1 uncultured Eubacteriales bacterium | reverse complement strand
AGACGCAGCGCCCAGCGGGCAGTACAGCAGGAGAAAAAACAGCGGTCCACATCCATGGAGCGGTAATGCAAAGGGCGGAAGGTTCATTCCTTCCGTCCGCAAAAAATGGCGCTTGCCAAAGATCCCAAAACAGTGTACAATATTATCTATAATATACTGTTTACTGAAAGATAAATATGATATAGAATTACGTTATAGACGAGGGGAGGACACATATGAACAACATAGAGAATGACGGCATCCAGCTTTTTGAGGATCAAAACATCCGCGTAGCCTGAGATGAACAGCAGGAGGAGTGGTACTTCTCCGTTGTGGACGTTGTGGCGGTTTTGACGGAGCAAACTGAGGCGCGGAAAGCCAGCACTTATTGGGCGGTACTAAAAAACGACTTAAAGAAGAAGGGGCAGATGAGTTGCTTACAAATTGTAAGCAACTGAAAATGAAGTCCCCCAAGGACGGGAAACGGTACAAGACCGACGTTGCCAACACCGAGCGGCCACAGGGCTTTGACGAAAACCAGAAGGTCGCCCGCCGCGGCGGCAATGTGGCAGGCGTTGCCCGAAAGGCGCTGGAGGCGGAGACGGGACGAACCGTGGTCACGTCCCAGAATGCCGAGAGCTTCCGGCAGCTTGTAACGGATCTTGTGACCGAGGCGGCGGAGTTACCAGAGAAAGTAGAGAACACCGGAGGAAATGACAATGGGAAATGAAATAGCAAATCAGGGTGAAATTCTTCTTTACAGTGACGAGAGCGGAAAAGAATTTATCAATGTTGTGTTCAAGGATGAGACGTTTTGGCTGACGCAAAAGGCCATAGCGGAGCTTTTTGATGTCCAAACACCCGCAATTAGTAAGCATCTGAAAAACATTTTTACTGAGGGCGAGTTAGAAGAAAATATGGTTGTTTCCAAATTGGAAATAACCACTCAGCATGGGGCAATTCAAGGTAAAACCCAAACGAAACTCACAAACTTCTATAATCTTGATGCCATTATTGCAGTTGGCTACCGAGTAAATTCCAAGAAGGCCACCCGCTTCCGCCAGTGGGCAACCAAAACCCTAAAGGAGTACATTCAAAAAGGCTTTGTCCTCAATGACGAGATGATGAAAAACGGGCGGCCCTTTGGCAAAGATTACTTTGATGAATTGCTGGAACGCATCCGAGAGATTCGGGCAAGCGAGCGCCGAGCCTATCAGAAAATTGCAGATGTGTTTGAGCAGTGTAGCTACGACTATGACAAAAACAGCGAGACTACCAAAGCCTTTTATGCCTTTGTGCAGAATAAGCTCCACTATGCTGTTACCGGGAAAACAGCGGCGGAGCTGATTTCCGAGAGGGCTACCCTAGACAGTCCCACCATGGGTCTCACCACATGGAAGGGCGCTCCCGACGGGAAAATCCTGAAAAGCGATACGCTGGTGGCAAAGAACTATCTCAATCAGAAAGAGCTGTCCCGGCTGAATCGTCTGGTGACAATGTTCATCGACTACGCGGAGCTGATGGCGGAGGACGAGCAGCTCATGAGTATGCAGGACTGGCTAAATGAGACGGACCGTTTCCTTTCTAACAACCGTCGTCAAGTATTGGACAACAAGGGACATATCTCTCGGGAGGCCGCCGTGAAAAAGGTCGGGGCGATCTACGAGGAGTTCCGAAAAAAGCAGGACGCGGCATATGTTTCTGAATTTGATCGGCAAACCGAGAAATATCTCAAAGGTGAATAAACATGACTGAAACATTTGACATTGCGTGCTACGCCCGTATTTCCGTGGACGATGAGCTGGATCAAAAAAACATCTCCATTGAGAACCAGAAGTCCATCATCGAGGATTATGTAAAGCACTATTTTCCCGGCAGCCGCCTGACCTTCTTCGAGGATCGGGACCGCTCCGGCTACACCTTCGAGCAGCGGGAGGGCTATCAGGAGATGCGCCGGGGGCTTATGAGCCATAAATACGATATTCTGATCGTCAAGGACTTCTCCCGATTCTCCCGCCGGAACTCCCGGGGTCTGGTGGAGCTGGAGGATCTCCGGGATGCAGGCATCCGCATTATCTCCATTGGTGACGGCATCGACTTTCCCAGCGGGGATGACTGGCTGAAAATTCAGATTCAATTCCTCATGAACGAGATGCCGGTTACGGACACCTCCCGGAAGGTGCGGAACGTCATCAAGCGGCGGCAGGCAGACGGCGAATGGCTCTGCGCCGCCCCTTACGGCTATCTCATCAACAGCCGCAAGGAGTTTGAGATCATCCCCACCGAGGCGGAGATCGTCCGTAGACTTTTAGACCTCTACAACGACGAGGGCTGGGGCTACAAGAAGATCGCCAACCATCTCACCGACATGGGTGTTCCCACCCCGCGGATGTCCGAGCAGATACGCAAAGAGGCGGAAGGCAAGGAATGCAGGCGGCAGACCAAGGCGGCCTGGGCCATCGTGACGATCCAGACGATTCTGGACAACGATTTTTATATCGGCACCCTCCGGCAGGGGAAATACACCCGGGCTAAGATCAACGGCAAGGAGATCAAGCGGGACGATGGGGAGCATATCGTCATTGAGAACCACCACCAGCCCATCATCGACTACCGCACCTTCGCCACCACCCGCGCCCTCCGGGAAAAGCGCACTCGATCAAACTACCGGGGAGTAAAGGTCAACGACAACGTGTACTCCGGCTTTCTCCAGTGCGGGGACTGCGGCAGTCCCATGTTTGCCATGAGCCGCAGCGACCTGTCCCCGGCCTACACCTGCGGCACCTATCACCGCCGCGGCCTCAAGGGCTGTACCAGCCACCACATTCGGGTGGACAAGCTGGACGAGCTGCTGAAAACCTATGTGCGGAAGCTGGCGGACAATTCCGCCGCCATGCTGTCGGAGCTCAACGAGGAACTGAAGCGGGAAAACGATCAGGTGGTGGAGACGGAGCAGTCCGCCGACAATTTGGCGGAGGTGCTGGAGGATCTCTACGAGGAATTGAAGGTCACAAAGCGCCAGCGTATCCGGGACATCATGAAGCACCCGGAAAATGAGGAAGCTCTGGATGCCATGTACGATGAAATGGAATCGGAGCTGCAAAAGAAGATTGACGGCCTGAACCATCAAATTGGCCTCTTGTCCGACAAGCGCAACACCATCATTCAGGTGAACCGCGTGGCCAAGACCGCCATCGACGTATTCCGCGACATTCTGGAAAAGGACAAGCTGGAGCGGGGCGATCTGGAGCTGCTGATTGACCAGATTCTCGTCTACGAGGATCATTTGGAGATCAAGCTCCAGCCGGACATCGACACGATCCTACAGTGTACCATGGAGAACGCCATAAATTTTGAGGAAGGCACGGAAAATATCGAAACCACGCTGATCCAGTCCGCTAAGAAACATGAGGACAAGGTTTTCCGTGTCAATGTTATCAGCAACGGCGACCCGTTGGAGATTTTCACAGAAAAAGACGGTGAGGTAATTTTCAAAAAATACTCCCCCATGGGGGAGCTTGGCGAATTCGCAACGCAGATCTGCGACAGTCTGGGACGGAACACCGGGCATATTGCGGCAGTTTCTGACCGAGACGCAATCATTGCCCTCAGCGGTGCGCCGAAGCGAGATTTGATGGACAAGCAGAATTCACGGGAGCTGGAACGGATCATGGAGCAGCGGAAGCCCTACTGCTATGCCGGCGGCAGCCGAATCCGGGCCGCAGAGAGCGTGGACGGCTACTATCTGGGTGTTGCCGCGCCGATTCTGTCCGGCGGTGACCTGATGGGCTGCGTTATGGTTCTGATGGACGACAAATCCGCTCCGGTGGGGGAGACGGAACGCAAGGTCTGCCAGACCGTGGCAGGTTTTCTTGGGCAGCAGATGGAACCTTGAGTCGGAACCAAACCACACAGAAGCGGTCACTGCCCCAAAGAGCAGCGACCGCTTTTCGTCAATCCATGTTTGCTTCAAAGAAATCCAGCATATCATTGAGCGCCTTCATTTCCTGCCAGCCGTAGAAGCCATGATAGCCACCGGGAACAACCTGCAATGTGCAGTTTGGGAAAATGCTTTCCACCTCATAACTGTAGCTGATGGGGGCTATAAAATCCGCATCACCGTGGAGGATCATCACCGGCCCGGAATAAGCTTCGCAGGCACTCTGGTAATCCAGCGTCTGCGCCTCCCGCAGGAACGCCTTGCCGTAGGTATAGCCTACCGCCTCCAGCGTGTCCGGCGGGTCAATGGGGTTAAAGAATGCGCCAAGCAGGAAGCCATGCCGGGTGGTGTCGGTAATGCCAAATCCGGGATACCAGAGGCACATGGCCTTAATTTCACTGCCACGCCCCTTTGCAGCCAGCACAGCATCCACTGCGCCCATGCTCTTTCCTACCATGAAAATATTGTCCGGATCGGTAAACTCCAAGCCTTCCACGTAATCGAGCATCGCAATGGTGTCCTGAACCTCAGAGGAAATTGTCATATCCTCCTGTGCGCCATCGCTTGCACCGTTGCCGTCAAAGTCGAACCGAACGCTGGCAATTCCATGATCCGCCAGCATCCATGCGATATCGTCACACCAGCTGCGGTCCGTATTCAAGCCGTGGAGCAGGATTGCCACGGGAATTTGATCGTCATGGTCCTTAGGAATCGTCAGGGTGCCGCGGAGGGTATTGTCTCCGGACTGGCAGGTAACCTCCTGCTGCTCCCACTTGGGAGCGCTGGGGATCTCTCTGGGCGGTTTAAACTCCCGGTAGCTGTCATCGAAGGCCAGTGCCGTCATGGTGCCAAATGATCCCGCAAGCAGAACCGTCATGACCAGCAAAATGGATGCCAGTCTGCATACGTTTCTTTTCTTCATCGTCATTCGCTCTCTTATCTTTTTATAAACACAGAATATCAGGGAAATGTGGATTTTTCCTCAGCATTCCTTGAATAATTTATAACATTCCTGTGAAGCTTCTGTGGAGATGCGAAAATTTCTTGGATAATACCGCATAAATCGGCAAGAGAGTTTGACAAGAGATTTTTCGGCAGAAAAAGGTG
>CAJKSU010000195.1 GCA_905202605.1 uncultured Eubacteriales bacterium | reverse complement strand
CGCTCCTTCTTTGCGTTACAAATATTGTCTTGCCTTACCGGTGTATTTTATCACAAGGATGTGGGAAATAACAGAGTCCATTTGCACTTACTGTGTGAAATTTGACCATAGACATGGTAAAAGCATTATGAGATTGTAACGGCGGCATATTGAGGGCGAGAGCGTAAAGAAATACGGATACACTGCGAGGGTGCAGTGTATCCGAAGAATTAGTAGATTCCCAGCCAGCGGTCACTGGTTTCAAGAACAGCGTGACCAGCCTGAAGGCTCTCCGGGACGTTGATGATTCGCTGATTCCGGCTGCCCCGGAAGTTCAGCTCCAGACTCCGCTCTGAGAGCAGGAACGGCCCGTCGATCAGCACATCCAGCTCGGCCAGCAGTGCCTTCTGTGCCGGGGTGCCGTTCATCAGCTGCTCATAGGTGTAGCCGGAATACGAGGCCACCTCATAGCCCTTCTGATGGAGCAGACGAGCCAAAAGGGCAAAGCCCTCCGCTTGAGCAAAGGGTTCACCGCCGGAAAAGGTTACGCCGTGACAGAGGGGATTGCTTTCCGCGATTTCCACCAGCCGGGACTCCTCCATGGGCGTTCCGCCGGAGAAATCCCATGTCTCTGGGTTGTGGCAGCCGGGACAGTGGTGAGGACAGCCCTGACCGTAAAAGGTTGTGCGGATGCCGGGGCCGTCCACAATGCTGTCTTCGGTGATTCCTGCAAGATTAAGCATGGGTGGAAAGACTGTGCTTGACGCGATCACGTTCCTCGGCACGCTTGGCATCATTCCACTTATCCATGGTGCCTACCAGATAGCCGGTGATGCGGCGGATGCGCTCGAAGCCAACGCCCTCACCCATTTTTACGTGCATATTTTCGGTTTTCATAGAATATACCTCCTTAAAAGCATACGGTATCTATGTTTGTTTGTTATTCAATTCCTTGGAATGCAGGCATTTCCGGGTACAGCTTGCGCAGCTCGGCAATACGCTCCGGAGGAATCTCCTCACCCTCGTGCCGTCCACAGCGGGGGCAGACATCACCAATAACGCCTACATAGCCGCAGACAGGGTCACGGTCTACCGGGTGGTTGATGCTGCCGTAGCCAACGCCGCAGTCATGCATCCAGCGTACCACCGTCTCAAAGGCCTCCACATTTTTGGCGGTGTCGCCGTCCAGCTCTACATAGCTAATGTGACCGGCGTTGCAGAGCGCGTGATAGGGTGCTTCCAGACGGATCTTGTCATAGGCGGAAATGGGATACCATACGGGGATGTGGAAGCTGTTGGTGTAATACTCCCGATCGGTGACGCCGGGGATTTTTCCGTAGCGCTGCTGATCCATGCGGATGAAGCGCCCGGACAGCCCCTCAGCGGGGGTACCCAGCAGGGTAAAGTTCATGGTCAGTTCCTGAGATTTCTTGTCGCAGAAGTCCCGCATATAGCCAATGATCTGGAGACCCTTTTGCTGCATCTCCGCGCTTTCGCCGTGATGGTGACCGTAGAGGGCAGTAAGGGTTTCGGCAAGGCCAATGAAGCCGATGGAAAGGGTGCCGTGCTTGAGTACTTCTCGAAGATCGTCCTGAAGGGAGAGCTTGTCAGAGTCCAGCCATACGCCCTGCCCCATCAGGAAGGGGTAGTTATAGACATGCTTGCTGGCCTGAATTTCAAAGCGATCCAGCAGCTGCTGAGCCACCAGCTCCAGCATGGCCTGAAGCTTTTCGTAGAACACCTTTTCATCTCCATGGCTCTCAATGGCAAGCCGGGGGAGATTGATGGAGGTGAAGGACAGGTTGCCGCGAGAATAAGCGATTTGACGGGTGGGGTCATAGACATTGCCCATGACGCGGGTGCGGCAGCCCATGGTGGCAACCTCGGTTTCCGGATGACCGGGCTTGTAGTATTGCAGATTGAACGGAGAATCCAGGAACACATAGTTGGGGAACAGCCGCCGGGCGCTGACCTTGCAGCTCAGGCGGAACAGATCATAGTTGGGATCCTGAGGATTATAGTTAACCCCTTCCTTCACCTTGAAGATGTGGATGGGGAAGATGCAGGTTTCGCCGTGACCAAGACCTGCATCCAGCGCAAGGAGAATGTTCCGAATGACCATTCTGCCTTCCGGACTTACGTCGGTGCCATAGTTGATGGAGGAGAAGGGGGTCTGCGCACCGGCGCGGGAATGCATGGTGTTGAGGTTGTGGACAAAGCCCTCCATGGCCTGATAGGTGTCCCGATCCGTGGCCTCTACTGCTCGCTTTCTGGCACGGGCAATAATCTTTGCTGCGTCCTTGCCGGACAGGGCAAAGGTACCGCACAGTGCGGCAGCTACAGCACGGTCATAGGCAGGGACGTTTTCCAGCCGTGCCTGCTCACCGGTGGCCTCCTTGGCGGCATCCATGGCCTCAGTGACGGCCTCCTTGGCATCGTCCAGATCCAACTTGTCCTCCACTGCCTCGGAAAGACAGCGGCGGTAGGCGCGGAAAAAGGTCTTGGAAACGCCCTCTGCCATGCCGTAGTCAAAATTGGGGATGGACTGACCGCCGTGCTGGTCGTTCTGGTTGGACTGAATGGCGATGGCAGCCAGCGCGGCATAGCTTGCGATGCCCTGCGGCTCCCGCAAATAGCCATGACCGGTGGAGAAGCCGCCGTGAAACAGCCGGATGATGTCAATCTGACAGCAGGTGGTGGTCAGAGAATAGAAGTCGAAATCGTGGATGTGGATGTCGCCCTCACGGTAGGCCCTTGCGTGCTCAGGACGGAGCAGATAGACCTCGTTATACGCCTTGGCGCCGGCGGCGCCGATCTGAAGCATGGAGCCCATGGCGGTGTTGCCGTCGATGTTGGCGTTGTCACGCTTCATATCACTGGCGCGGGCGTCAATGTTGGTGATCTCGTCGATGGTCTTCATCAGGGCGGTGTTGGCCTCTCTGGCACGGGTACGGTTGGCACGGTAGAGAATGTAGGCCTTGGCGGTGGCGTTGAAGCCGTGGTTCATCAGCTCCTGCTCGACCGTGTCCTGAATGGCCTCAATGTTGGGGGAGGAGGCGGGATATTTGGCCTCCAGATCGGCCTGAACGGCGTTGGCAACACGAGCCGCGTCGGCGGCATTGCCCTCACGGCTGGCCTCCAGTGATTTTAAAATTGCGGCGGCGATTTTGCTCTGCTCATAGAGGACAACGCGCCCGTCCCGCTTGATAATGCTTTGTATCATATGCTTCCCTCTTTTTACATGCATTGTGCTCAGGATGAAAGGTGAACACAATATCTTGTGATACTCCTTTTTCAGTGCCACTATATTTTGACACAGGTGCAGGGTGATGTCAAGGGGCAAAGTGTGTTTTCTGCGGGAAAATACAAAATTTTGTGGCATCCGCAGCGGAATGCCACAAGATATTGTGCTATTTGCCCAAACAGAGCATAGTTTACCAGTGCGCGATACATTTGCCCAGCAGAAGCGTGAAGGGGGCGATGGTGGAAAGGCGGACACGCTCATGGACAGAGTGGGGGGAGAAAATATCCATACCGGTGGAAATCATGGGGAGTGCGGGGGAGAGCTTGTGGAAAATAGAGGGCTCCAGCCCTACATGGACGGCGTTCTTTTTGAAGGAAAGCCCCATCTTTGCTCCCTCACGGAGAAATAACTCACTCAGGGGATCTGTCTGGACACCGGGCCATGCAGGGTAGGTGTCAGATTCTACTTGATATCCGAATCCCTGAGCGGCCAGAGAGAGAAATTCGCTCTGAGCCTGCATGGTGCCATCGTTACAGGAACGGAGAAAGCTTTGCAGCTCCATGTGTTCGCCGTCCAGATAGAGCCGCCCCAGGTTGCCGGAGGAGCCGACCACCGCCGGGATCAGCGGATGCATGGACTGAACACCGCAGGGGATCAGTCCGCCCAATGCGAGGAAATCGTCCCGTTCGTCCACGGTTAGAACCATGGCAGGCATGTCCGCCGGGCGGAGCGTAACGGTAATTCCCGAATCGGCGGGGTACATGGCGCAGGCGTCCTGCTGGAATTGGGCAATCAGGGCGGTTACCGCGTCAAGATCCCGCGCATCCATAACCAGCTGTGCCTGTCCATGGCTGGGGATAGCGTTGTGTTGTGTACCGGCATCCACGGCGGCAAGCTCATAGGGCGTTTCGATGGCCTGCAGCAGCCAGAGCAGCAGCTGTGCGGCATTGGCGTGTCCGGAACCGATGTCATCTCCGGAATGGCCGCCGGTTAGACCGGAAATCTCCAGAATGGCGGGATAGTCCAGCATGGGAAAAAAGCGGTCTGGGGTTCGATGGAAGGTTTGACGGCATCCGCCTGCACTGGAGATCATAAGCTCGCCGAAATGAAAGCAGTCAAGATTGATAAGTCCGGCGCATCCCTCCAGAGTATCCGGAGATAACTCCTTTGCTCCGGACAGACCATGTTCCTCACTGACCGTAAAAATCAGCCGCAAGGGGACATGGGGGTGCTGCTGACGAACCAGATACATGGCGCTGGAGAGTCCAATACCGCAGTCGGCCCCCAGAGAACTGCGTCCATCGGTGCAGAGATATCCGCCGCGCAGCACGGGATGGATGGGGTCATGAAGGGGATCATAGTCGGAAGTACCCACGCAGACCATGTCCATATGCGCTTGTAAGATTAGACGGGAGCGCTGCTCCAATCCCTCGGTGCCGGGGACATCGCAAATCAGATTTCCGACATTATCCAGCACGGGAGCCAGTCCCAACTCGTTCAACTGTGCGGTTAAATAGGCAGCCAACGTACCCTCATGGCCGGAGGGGTGAGGAATGCGGCACAGTCCGCTAAATTCCTTCATTACGCCCTGAAGCACGGCTTCCTGATTCCATTCATTCTGCATGACAGGCACGACCTTTCTTTTAGGACACTTTCTATTAGTGTAGCATTTGCGGGGATGTATTACAAGGGAAATAAAAAAGATGGCGGATTTCAAAAAAAGTGCTTGACAAAGTGGGAAAGCAGAGATATAATAGCCATGCTCTTTGAGAGAGTTTGCTGGTATAGCTCAGTTGGTAGAGCAGCTGATTTGTAATCAGCAGGTCGGGGG
>CAJKSU010000194.1 GCA_905202605.1 uncultured Eubacteriales bacterium | reverse complement strand
GAAAGCAAGCCCCCGGCCGATTCCCGGCCGGGGGCAATTCCGATTCCTTTATAATCCTCTGCTGTATTCGCTGCGGATCCCAACAGTGCCGTGAATGGCGCCGTCGATCAGCGCAAGGAGCTTCTCCCGATCCTCATTGAGCGTCCCCTTCAGGGGCAGATAGTTGGAGGCGTGATCCGAGGTGAAATGCATGCCGGAAACGTCCAGATTCCGGATCAGCTCGGCGGTTTCCTCCAGACTTTCTCCGGCAGAGAGCACCTGAAATTCTCCCCGGAGCGCCTGATTGCCCAGCTTTGTTCCCTCCACCGGCGTGTAGTTCATGGCGGAAAGGTGATTGGGCTGCATTTCATTGATGAGCTTCGCCGTCTGTCTGGCATTTTCCATGGACAGCGGCTTTCCACCAAGGCCGATGAGGATAATGCCCCACAGGTCAATGCCCGCATGCCGGAGCCGCAGACCCGCCTCCAGCATTTCCGCCCGGGTGACGCCCTTGTTGGTGGATTTCAGCAGCTGCTCCATGCCGGTTTCAATGCCCAGATACGCCCGGCCCAGTCCCGCCTCATGGAGTGCTTTCAGCTCCTCCGGGGTCTTGCTCAGGGTGCTTTTCGGCCCGGCGTAGGTTGAAATCAGCCGGCAGTGGGGAAAGTCCCGTTTGATTTCTGCCAGAATCTCCAGCAGCTCCTCCGTCTTCATGGCAATGGCGTCGCCGTCGCACAGGAACACCTTTTCATACTGATTATACATGGCTGCTGCTTCCCGGATGTCCCCAATGATGTCCTCCAGCGGGCGCACCCGGAATTTCTTCCCCTTATACATGCCGCAGAACGTACAGCCATTGTGGCTGCATCCAATGGTGGCCTGCACCAGAAAGCTGCGCCATTCTCCGGGGGGACGGTATACCGGCGGTTCGTATTCGATCATTGATATTCCTCCAATATTTTCTCCAGCGCATGAATCAGCACGTCCATTTCCTCCGGGGTGCCGATGGTGATGCGCAGGAATTCATGGATCCTCGGCTTATTAAAGTACCGCACCAGAACGCCCTTTTCCCGCAGCTGCTGAAACAGTGTCTGCCCCGGAACCTTCGGATGGCTGGCAAATACAAAGTTCGCCTTGGAGGGCAGCACGGTAAAGCCCAATTTTTTTAATTTCCCGGTGGTGATTTCGCGGGTATTCGACACGCGGGAGCAGGTATCATCCATATAGACCTGATCCTCCACCGCAGCCTGTGCGGCAGCAAGCGCCATGCGATCCAGCGTATAGGAATTCACGGAGTTCTTTACCGTATTCAGGGCAGCAATCAAATCCTCACAGCCAAAGGCAAAGCCGATGCGCATGCCCGCAAGGCTCCGGGATTTGGAGCAGGTCTGCACCACCAGAAGGTTGCTGTACCGGTGGATCAGCCCCACCGCAGACTCTGCCCCGAAATCCACGTAGGCCTCGTCCACAATCACCACATGGTCGGGATTGGCCCGGAGCAGGCGCTCGATGTCCGCAAGCTCCACCGCCATGCCCGTGGGGGCGTTGGGGTTGGTGAGGATCACCGTGCCGTCATTCCGGCACAGCTCCTCCAGCGGGATGGAGAAATCCTCCCGCACCGGAACGATCCGGGTGTTGCTGCCAAAGAACGCGGCGTACACCGGATAAAAGCTGTAGGTGATATCCGGGAAAATCGCCGGATTGTCCTCGTCCATAAAGGCAAGATAGGAAAACGCCAGAATTTCATCGGAGCCGTTTCCCACAAATACCTCCTCCGGACGAAGATTCTTCGCCGCCGCCAACGCCGTTCTCAGGCTCAGGCAGTCCGGATCCGGATACAGCCGCAGTGCCGCCATATCCACCCCGGCCATGGCCTCCCGCACTCTGGGAGAAGGCGGATAGGGATTTTCATTGGTGTTGAGCTTCACATAGCGCCGATCCTTGGGCTGCTCGCCGGGGACATAGGGTTCGGTGTTCTGAATTCTTCTGGCCCAATACTGCTTGTTCATTCTACGCCACTCCTTCTTTCACTGTTGCGCTGGATTACACGCAGGAAGGTTTTCCCGTACATCTGATATTTCACCGGGCTAACGCCGGGAATCTCCATCATGTCATGCTCGTTTTGGGGCTTGGATACTGCCATGGCCTGCAGGCTCCGATCCGTAAAGATCAGCTCCGGCGGCAGTCCGGCCTTTTCCGCAAAGTCCGTGCGGACGCTCCTCAGCATTTCATAGAGACTGCGCTCTAACTTCTGGGGTCGGGACGCCGGAGCGCGCAGCGCCGCCGCAATGTTCTTCCTAGCCCGGCAGTTGCCGCAGTTATCACACCGCGCCGGGGAATCTTCCCCAAAATACTCCAGAATATAGTGCCGGAGGCAGCCGGAGGTAAAGCAGTAGTTCTTCATCTGATCCAGCTTATCCAGCTCGATTTTCCGCCGCTGCGCCGCGGCCTGAGGACCGTTCTCGTTGCCCTCAGTGGAATTGTTGATAAAAAATTCCGCGGTATGGACGTCGCCGGGGCCATAGAGCAGCAGGCATTCCGCCTTGGAGCCGTCTCGCCCCGCTCGCCCCGCCTCCTGATAGTAGGCCTCCATATTCTTGGGCATATTATAGTGGACCACGTAGCCCACGTTCTGCTTGTCGATACCCATGCCAAAGGCATTGGTGGCCACCATAACCTTTACCTTATCGTAGAGGAATGCAGTCTGCCCTTCCCGGCGCTCCGCTTCCTCCAGCCCGGCGTGATACCGTGCCGCCATGATGCCGTTGTCCCGAAGCAGCTCCGTCACCCGCTCCACATTCTTCCGAGTGGAGCAATAGACAATGCCGCTCTCCTCCCGGTGCTGAGATACGTATTCCAGTACCGCCGCCTTTTTATCTGTAGGCTTTGAAACCCGAAAGAACAGATTCTCCCGGTCAAAGCCCGTCACTGCGATCTCCGGCTCTCTGAGGCTCAGGTGGGTGAGAATATCCTCCCGCACCGCCGGGGTTGCCGTGGCGGTAAAGGCCGCCAGCACCGGGCGCTTGGGCAAGCGGTTCACAAAGGGCGCAATGTTCATATAGGAGGGGCGGAAGTCATGCCCCCACTGGGACACGCAGTGCGCCTCGTCCACCGCCACAAGGGAAATCGGCACCGAGGCCGCAAAGCTCTGGAATTCCCCGGTGGCCAGCCGTTCCGGCGCCACATAGATGATCTTGTACATCCCGTGTCTGGCGTTGTCCAGCGCCCGAAGATACTGCTTATAGGTCAGGGAGGAATTGAGATACGCCCCTGCGATCCCGGCGGCCTTCAACGCCCGTACCTGATCCTGCATCAATGAAATCAGCGGTGACACCACCAGCGTAATGCCCGGCAGCATCAGTCCGGGGATCTGATAGCACACGGACTTCCCCGCGCCGGTGGGCATAATGCCCAAAGCATCCTTACCGGAGAGAATCGACAAAATCAGCGTTTCCTGCGCACCCCGAAAGGAGGAATAACCAAAATGCTCATGCAGCAGCGTCCTTGCCCGCTCCAGCGGTTCATTCCGCTCCATGGCGAATTTCCTTAATATTCTTTTCCAGCTTTGCTCTCGCGCCCAGCACCTCGTGACCGCAGCCCAGACATTTCAGCCGAAAATCCATGCCGGTACGCAGTACCTTCCATTCCTTTGATCCGCAGGGATGCGCCTTTTTCATCACCAGCGTGTCACCAACTCGTACATCCATGTTTGTCACCTCAACTGCATAATTTCTCCTTCTGTCGGCAACAATAGGACCGAAGGAGTGATTGAATTGTCGATTACCATTACCTGTGAATTTTCAAATCCATATGAAGCCCGTCAGGCGTCGGAGCGACTGAAACGCCGTGGCTTTATGGTATCCGCGCAGAAAAAACCATCGGAACCAATCCCCGCCGATCCCCTGCTTGTGGCCGCTCCCTTTGGCGCCGCCGGGGGAAATAATATGGGAAACAGCCTGATGGCTGCACTGCCGCCTCTGGCAGGAAACGGTGTGATACTCCACACCCCAAAGTCCTGTGACACCGCTATCGTGTCTGTTCTCACCGACGATACGCAGGCACGGGAGGCGCGGCGGCTGCTGGAAGCGCTGGGCGGGCATATTCTGTAACTACCGGAGATGAATCTGCGGCCGGAGCCATTCTGGCCGCACTCCGAAAAAAATAAACGTCCAATAAGGAGGAAACCACATATGAACACTACATATTATCCCGAAGGCATGTTCCCCCATACGCTGCACGCCAGCGAAATGAGCCGGGAACAGCTGAAAAAGGCCTATCTGGAGGGTACGATTCTGGAGGCTACCGCCCGTTCTGCCACCCCCGCCCATGATCTTCTGGTGGATCTGGGGAGCGTACAGGGGATCATTCCCCGCCCGGACACCGCCATTGGCATTTCCGACGGCAGCGTGCGGGATATCGCCATTCTGAGCCGGGTGGGAAAACCAGTTTGCTTTAAAATCACGTCCATGGACGGACTGTATGATCCCCAGCCCCGGCTCCAGCTGTCCCGGAAGGACGCCCAACTGGAGGCGCTGGACTATCTGCTCCACACCATTCCCACCGGCACGGTGCTCCCGGCGGTGGTAACCCATCTGGATCGCTTCGGTGCCTTCTGCGACATCGGCTGCGGCAACGTGTCCCTGCTCTCCATCGAGCATATCTCCGTTTCCCGGATCAATCACAGCCGGGATCGGTTTCAGGAGGGACAGCACATCTATGTTGCAATTCTGTCTCAGGATCCGGTACTCCGCCGGATCAATCTCACCCATAAGGAGCTGCTGGGAACATGGCAGGAAAACGCCCGGAATTTCTCCGTGGGCGAGACTGTCGTTGGGGTGGTGCGCCGCGTCAAGGACTACGGGGTGTTCATCGAGCTGAGCCCCAACCTCTCCGGCCTTGCGGAATACCGGGAGGATCTCCGCCCCGGCGACCGGGTCAGCGTCTATATCAAGGCCATTGTCCCGGAGCGGCAGAAGGTCAAGCTGATCGTGATCCGCACCCTGCCTCAGGACGTTCCCCTTCCCCCGCTGCACTACTGCCAGACCTCCGGCAGCATTCAGGGCTGGAGCTACGCCAGCCGGAGCCTTTCGGGTAGCGGTCGGCATATCTGCAAAATTCTCCGGGAGTGTAGGTATGCTTGGTGGCT
>CAJKSU010000193.1 GCA_905202605.1 uncultured Eubacteriales bacterium | reverse complement strand
GTCCGTATACTTCACGATGCCGGCAGTCTCAGGAGACCCAGCCATGCGGTAGAGTACTGTAATTGCCATGGCGCGGGTCATGGTGCCGGTGACGGAGCATCCGTTCCCCTATTCCCTTGGAATTTTAAAGCTCCGGGGACGCTTCCGGCGCCCGGTAGCGGAGCTGCTGGAGCAGTTTTTGGTGGACTGGTTTTCCGGTTCCGCCCCTGCGGCCGGGTTGATGGCGGGATTGACAGCCCGTAAGGGAGCATCATGCTGGAAATCCTGCGCTGCCGTAAAAAAGTTCTTGTGAAATCGGCACTTTTGCACTATAATAGGGTCACCGAAGAAAAACTTTTAGGAGGATATACAAATGAAACATATTGAAGCCGATGTTGTACTCGTTGGCGGCGGCATGTCCGGCCTCTGCGCTGCAACCCAGGCACAGGAGTCCCTGAACGCTACCGGCGGCGGCTCCGTTGTTGTTTTTGAGAAGTCCGGCACCATTGGCGGCGCTGCCAACATGGGCATGGCTTTCTTCGCCGTTGAGTCCCAGCTCCAGAAGGAGACCATGACCAACGACTACACCAAGGACGATGCCTTCAACTTCTTCATGGAGTACACCCACTGGCGTTCCGACGCCAAGCTGGTTCGCCGCTGGTTCAACATGTCCGGCGACACTGTGAAGTGGATGCAGGATAAGGGCGTTGAGTTCCTGGGTGTATTCAAGTACTTCAAGAACTCCAAGGTTACCCAGCACATGGTCAAGCTCCCCGGCTCCAACAAGCCCACCGAGCGCTGCGCTTCCGTTATGATCAAGACCGTTACCGAGTATGCTCGTGAGATCGGCGTGGAGTTCAACCTGAACACCCCCGTGAAGCAGCTGCTCACCGGCTCCAAGGGTCAGGCTCGCGGCGTTATCGCAGTCGGCGAGGACGGCGAGGAGATCGAGTGCCTTGCAAATGCTGTGATCGTCACCACCGGCGGCATCGGCAACAATGTGGACATGATCGAGAAGCACATGGGCTGGAAGTGGGGCGTTGATATGTTCACCTTCCGTATCCCCGGTCTGGACGGCGACGGCATGAATATGCTGTGGGCGCTGGGCGCAAAGCAGGCCAACGTCAACATGGAGGTCACCTACAACACCCCCGGTACCACCGACGTGTTCAAGACCCTGTCCGAGACCATGCGTCAGCCCAACCTGATGGTGAATCTGGACGGCAAGCGTTTCATCAACGAGGCCATCATGGACAACACCACCTACACCGGCAACTCCCTGCTGCTCCAGAAGAAGCACATGGGCATTTCCATCATCGACTCCACCATTGTAGACTACTACAAGAAGAATGGCCTCGATTATATCACCTATCATCACGGCATCACCAATCTCGACAACTGGGAGCGTGAGAAGGAGCTGTACTTCTCCGGCGCTCAGTCTGCCGGCGGCAACAACGTCTTCGCCAGCGAGGACAAGGAGGTTTCCTACGGCGCTGACAATCAGGAGCACAACTTCTTTGAGTGCCAGTCCATCGAGGAGATTGCTGAGAAGACCGGCGTGAATCTGGAGAACCTGAAGAAGACCATCGAGGAGTACAACGCCATGTGCAACGGTGCGCAGGCCGGCTACGACTGGCAGTTCACCAAGCCCGCAAAGTTCCTCAAGCCCCTGCTGAAGGCTCCCTACTATGTAGCACGTCACTTCCCCTCCGGCTACGGCTCTCTGGGCGGCATTCAGGTCAACGAGAACATGCAGGTGCTCGACACCGAGCTTTGCCCGATGCCCGGCTTCTACGCCTGCGGCACCGACACGGCTACCGTGTTTGCTGATTCCTACTGCTTCTATCATCCCGGCTCCACCATGTCCTACGCCATCAACTCCGGCCGTATCGCCGGTATGGAGGCTGTTAGCTACATGGATTCCGATGAGTTCATCGATCCTGAGGACTAATTGAAGTTTAGAATCTATGTGGGCTTGTTGCAAAACGTAATTATTTTGCAACAAGCCCTTTCCTAATAGCACAACAGGGAGAATCAAAATGAACCAGAGCGTGCAGCTTTCCGATCTTCTGCTTACTGATATCCAGCCATCACAGTTTTATCTCTCCCGTCAGAAGCTGGAGCAAATTCAATCATGGTTTGATCCCTCCGATTTGTCAAATTTTGTACCATGTCCTGTGCATCTCCTTGGTGGTCATATCGTTTTCACAGACGGTCATACGAGAGCTTACGCGGCATTTATAGCCGGTCTTACGAAAATACCGCTTACTTGGGAAAAGGCTACGCTGTCCTGGGATTTATATCAGAAATGTGTGGATGCTTGCCGCCTTCGTGGTGTCAACTCTATAGCTGATCTCTCAAATCGAATTCTAACGGCAGAAGAATATGAGACCAAATGGCTGGGTTGGTGTCGAAAAATGCAAGCATCTGCGCCCTAATGCATTCGTGCGCTTTCATGAAGTGCATTGGGCAAATTTTGAAATCCAAACCTGCCGCTGCGTAAAGGAAAAGGGGTCTGTTGCAAAGCGTGATCATTTTGCAGCAGACCATTTATATTGACTCAGTAAAGTTGGGGGATAGTGGTATGAAGGAAGAACTGGTTTTTCATACGATCCCGCCGGTTTACGACGAAAACAGCAGGGTTCTGCTGCTTGGCACCATGCCCTCTCCCAAGTCGCGGGAGGCAGGGTTCTACTATGGACATCCGCAGAACCGGATGTGGAAGGTACTGGGGCGCGTATTCGGAGAGGAGACGCCCATGGGGACGGAGGCACGGCGGGCATTCCTGCTGCGGCACCGGATCGCCATGTGGGACGTGCTGGCCGCATGCACCATTCGGGGCGCGGAGGACAGCTCCATCGGCGGCGAGGTACCCAATGATCTTGCACCGCTGCTCATGCAGGCACCAATCAGAGAGATCTATACCACAGGGAAAAAGGCGTTTTTGCTGTACCGGCGGTATCTTCTGCCGAACACGGGGCGGGAGGCGGTATGCCTGCCCTCCACCTCACCGGCAAACTGCCGCTGGGAGACGCTGGAGACACTGACCGAGGCGTATTCCGTGCTGAAAACAGCAGTGGAAGCGCACTGAAAACACCGAATTTTCGGAAAGGTTATCATTATGGACAAAATTGATATGCATGTACACACCACCGCCTCCGACGGCACCATGCGCCCGGAGCATGTGGTGTCTCTGGCGGCGATGCAGGGGCTCAAGGCCATCGCCATCACCGACCACGATACCATGGACGGGATCGAGGAGGCGGGTAAGGCCGGAGAGCTGATGGGCGTGACCATCATTCCCGGCATAGAGCTTTCCGCCGACTATCAGGGGAAAGAGGTTCACGTGCTGGGCTATTTTCTGGACGAGAACGCCCCTATTATCAAGGAATATCAGCAGTGGGCGCAGGAAAAGCGTCAAGAGCGCAATGAAAAGATTGTAGAACGGCTACGGAAAAAGGGCTTTGAGATCACCATGGAGCAGCTGCGGGAGGCCAATCCCGACTCGGTGATCGGGCGGCCTCATATCGCCCGGAAACTGATGGAGCTGGGCGCAGTGAGCAGCGTTTCGGAGGCATTCCGGCGCTATCTTGCCGAGGGGCGCAGCTGCTATGTGCCGCGGGAGCGAATCGGCTTTGTGGATGCCGCTCGGCTCATTAAGAAGGCGGGCGGCGTGGCGGTACTGGCACATCCCCTACAGTACGGCTATAACAAGAGCCAGCTGGAGGCGCTGGTGAAAACGGCGGCGCAGGCGGGCTTTTCCGGCATGGAAATCTACTATACCGGCTACACCCAGGCGGATCAGAAGAAGCTGTTTGATCTGGCGGAGAAGTACACCCTTCTGCCCACCGGCGGCAGCGATTTCCACGGGGAGAATAAGCCCGGCGTACAGCTGGGTACCGGCGACGGCAATCTGTCCGTTCCGGCCTATTTCCTGATTATGCTGGCGCAGAGCCAGTACAGATAAAAAGATCGGGACACCGATGCACAGAATGCTGTGTGCCGGTGTCCCGCGATTCAGCCTGTGATGAATACCTTGGAGACGTAGCCCTCTTTCCTGTCGTGGAGAACCCGGTACCAGTCGCCGTCCTCCCCCAGCAGCTGAACGGTATGCCCATTGGGGATGGAGGCAATCACCGGATAGTCAAGCCCCGGTCCGCTGCGGAGGTTCAGAGTCCCATAGCTCAGGGACACCGTGCCGTCGCGGGGGAAGGTGCTGTTCGGCTCCCGGAAGGGGATGCCGAAATACTCGGTGAGAGCCAGTACGATGGTGCGGGCAATGAGATCGAGGTTTTCCGTGATCCAGGTGGCGTCGGCTTCGTTATCGTGATAGGCCAGCTCAATGAATACCGAGGGGGCTTTGGTCTGGCGCACCTCGCCGATGGCGGTGGTACCCAGCGCCCGTACCTTTCCCGGCTCCGGGTAGATGGTTTGCAGGGCCTGAGCGATGAGGTCGGCGGCCTTTTTCCCCTGAACGCTGGAGGGATAGTAGTAGACATCGCTGCCCCGAATTTGGCCGTAGAGATTGGGCGGCGCGGCATTGGAGTGCAGGGCAAGGTGGAGGTTGTAATTCCCGCCGTTGCTTTGGCGGATGGACTGGGCGGCAGAGCCGGTGGGGCTGTTCCGGGTAAAGGTAATGCCGGAGGCAGTGAGATACGGCTCCATGGCGTCGGCCAGACGATTCATCCAGTATTCCTCGGAATTCCCCGTCACATAGAGATTGCCCTCCTGCGTGGAGGGGCTTAAAAAGATGCTGGGCATAGTACGCTCCTTTCGAGTGGGTGTTCCTGATCGCACAATGTATTCTATGCGGCGGTGGAAAAAACTTGTGACCGGAATTGCAGGAAAACGTGCCGCAGGATATGCATAAACGCCGGACTTTTGCAGATACTTCCCAGAACAGCCGGTGTAAAAATATAAAGTTTATGCAATTAGCCTCTTGACCCGAGGGATACTTTGCCTGTATAATTGGCAGTAATCTCATATTCCGAAAGGCTATGATGGGAAAAAGTAATGGTATTTACCGCCGTACAGAGAGCTGGGAAAGCTGAAAGCCAGCCGGCGCATACCACGAACGAACATCCCGGAGCCGCAGCTCGAACATTCCGGCGGAATTAGTAGGGTGCGCCGCGGTCAGCGCGTTACAGCTGATGCTTAATCGCAATGAGCGGATTCGCAAGAATTCATATGGGTGGTACCACGGAAGTGTCATGATGCCTTTCGTCCCATGTCT
>CAJKSU010000192.1 GCA_905202605.1 uncultured Eubacteriales bacterium | reverse complement strand
CATGAAATGTTCGATTTTACATGAATCTCGCGGGCGAATGCGGGTGCATTTGCAGGAAAAACACATGACCCTCCGGCAGGCCGACCTGCTGGAATACTATCTGCTGGACGTTACCGGCGTGACGGAGGTCAAGGTCTACGACCGCACCAGAGATGCGGTGATTTTCTATAAACAGGATCGGGCGGCGGTGGTTTCGGCGCTGGCACGGTTCCATTACGATTCCCCCAGAGCGCTGGCGCTGGCGCCGGAGCACACCGGACGGGCGCTGAGCCGGGAGTATGAGGACAAGCTGGTGATGCGGGTGGTGCGCCGGTGCGCATCCAAGCTGTTTTTGCCGGTAAACGTCCGGTCTGTCATCACCGTGGCGAAGTCCTTCCGGTACATCTGGATGGGGCTGAAAACGCTGGCCAAGGGCAAGCTGGAGGTTCCCGTGCTGGACGCCACCGCCATCGGCGTATCCATCCTGCGCCGGGACTTTAACACGGCCTCCTCCGTGATGTTCCTGCTGGGCATCGGCGAAATTCTGGAGGAATGGACCCACAAGAAGTCCGTGGACGATCTGGCACGCACCATGAGCCTGAACGTGGACAAGGCATGGGTGCGCCGGGGCGGGCAGGAAATTCTGCTGTCCCTCCGGGACATCGAAAAGGGCGACCTGATGATAGTCCGCACCGGCGGCATGATCCCGTTGGACGGCACGGTGGTGGAAGGCGAGTCCACGGTGAATCAGGCGTCCATCACCGGCGAATCCATGCCGGTACGCAAGGCCGAGGGCAGCTATGCCTACGCCGGTACCGTGGTGGAGGAGGGCGAATGCGTCATCCGGGTGGAGAAGGTCAGCGGCAGCGGACGGTATGACAAGATCGTAAGGATGATCGAGGAATCCGAAAAGCTCAAGTCCGCCACCGAGGACAAGGCCTCCCATCTGGCGGACCGGCTGGTACCCTATTCGCTGGGCGGCACGATCCTGACGTATCTTGTGACCCGGAATGTCACCAAGGCGCTGTCCATTCTGATGGTGGACTTCTCCTGCGCCCTGAAGCTCAGCATGCCGCTGGCGGTGCTGTCGGCCATGCGGGAGAGCAGCACCCACCATATTTCCGTCAAGGGCGGAAAGTTTCTGGAGGCGGTGGCGCAGGCGGACACCATTGTATTCGACAAAACCGGCACCCTGACCTACGCCTGCCCCAAGGTGAAGCTGGTGGTTCCCTTCGGCGGGCGGGATGAAGATGAAATGCTCCGGCTGGCGGCCTGTCTGGAGGAGCACTATCCCCATTCCATGGCAAACGCCGTGGTAGAGGAGGCAAAGCGCCGGAACCTCAACCATGCCGAGCGCCATTCCAAGGTGGAATACGTGGTGGCGCACGGCATTTCCAGCCGGGTGGACGGCGAAAAGGTGGTCATCGGCAGCCATCACTTTGTATTCGAGGACGAGGGCTGCGGGATCCCCGCCGGGGAGCAGTGGCGGTATGACGCCCTGCCCGGTCAGTATTCCCACCTGTATCTGGCGGTAGGCGGCGAGCTGGCGGCGGTGATCTGCGTGGAGGATCCCCTGCGGGCTGAGGCAAAGGACGTGGTGGCACAGCTCAAGGAGCTGGGCATCTCCAACATCGTCATGATGACCGGCGACAGCGCCCGGACGGCGGAGGCTGTGGCAAAAGAGGTGGGCGTGACCGAGTTCCATGCCGAGGTGCTGCCGGAGGATAAGGCCGGATTCATCCGCAGGGCGCATGACGAGGGGCATACGGTGATTATGATCGGCGACGGCGTGAACGATTCCCCGGCGCTGAGCGAGGCGGACGCGGGCGTTTCCATCTCCACCGGCGCTGCCATTGCCAGAGAGGTGGCGGATATTACGATCTCCGCCGAGGATCTGGGGACGCTCATTACCCTCAGAGAGCTGAGCCAGCTGCTGATGCAGCGGATCCACAGGAATTACCGGTTCATTATTTCGTTCAACATGCTGCTGATTCTTCTGGGGGTGGCAGGAGTGCTGCCGCCGACCACCTCGGCGCTGCTCCATAATCTCTCCACGCTGGGGATCAGTATGAAGAGTATGACGAATTTGCTGGAAGCGTAAAAACAGAAGAAAGAATAAATGGGGAACAAAAAAGTCTCCCCTAACAGGGGAGATGTCGGCTGTGCCGACAGAGGGGTTCACTGACCACTGACCGCCGACACCGTCCCCTATACCAAAATCGCCCTCTCCGCACAAGGCCGAGAGGGCGATCTATTTCATTTTTTATTCCTCTTCACCGCTCCGAAACGGCTTCGTGATCTTATCCCAGAAGCCGATCACCAGACACACGCCCCCGGCGAGAGCTAGAGAAGCGCCAACAATTTTCAGTACAAAGCGGGCAATTTTCATACAAAAGTCCTCCTTTTTATCACGTTCCGGTTAAAAACGCTTCGTCCGGAACCAGTATTCATAGGTTTCGGTATAGCCAAGCTGGCGGTACAGCGCCCGTGCGCCGTGGTTGTCGGAAAGCACCTGAAGATAGGCCGTGGAGCACCCCTGCTCCCTGCCGTAGTTCATAATGGCGGTGCAGATGTCCCCGCCCAGACCCCGGCGGCGGCAGCCGGCGTCCACATAGATGTCGTACAGCCCCACATGCCCCCGCTCGATCACGCCCAGACCGCAGGCCACCATCTTCCCGTTTTCCACAATGGAAGCGGCGGCAATGGGATAATGGATGCTCTTGAGCATGGCGGCGGCTGCGGCGCGCTGCTCGTCGGCGGTGCCGTTCATGGTCAGGAATCCGTCCAGCCACTCATCGGTCATGACGCTCTCCACCGTTACCTCCGTGTGAACATTCCGAGGATCGTCCTTCAGGTCGCAGACGAAAATGTTGCCGTCCCGCTCGGTCTGGTAGCCCATTTCGTCCAATACCCTGCCGCAGTCCTCCAGCTGCTGCTTGTCCATGCCCTCGTGGAGCTTGAAAATGGACATGGAAAGCCCGGATTCCCGGTACATTTTCTCTACATATTCCGCCTTTTCCCTTGCAGGCAGAGTCTCCGGGTACATGGCGTTGGCGCAGTTCACCCGATAGGTAAAGCCGCCGCCGAACCGGACGCTCCAGCCGTCATACATCACGTTTTGCAGGGCCGGAAAGGCGTTGCACTGTAATTCTTCGTAAAAGGTTATCTCCTGCTGATCCATGGGAATCACTCCGTTTCGTTTTATCCTCTACCATTATACTGCCCCATTTTCCACATTGCAATGAATTTTTCAGGCAAAGCGGCAAAGCCCCTCAGGAATCGTCTTCCCCCAGCAGCAAACCCCGGAGCCGGGAAAATTCCGTCACCACCGGTGCGCCGGTTGTTCTGAGGTCTTCCTCGGATTGATGCCCAATGGCGCAGAGAATGCAGGGAACGCCCATGGCGAAGGCGGTGTCATAGTCATGGAGGGTGTCCCCCACCATGACCATGTCCTTGGGGTCGCAGTCCTGCTGCCGGAGCCAGCGGAGCCCCCGTTCTACCTTCCCCGCCGCCAGATGGTCCTCTGCCCCCAGCACTGCATCAAAGCAGTCCCGGATGTGAAAGCGCCTTAGATCCTGTTCCACGCTGTCCCGGTGGCTGGAGGATAGGATCACCTGCCGCACGCCCCGGTCATGGAGCGCCCGGAGCAGCGCCTCCGCCCCCGGATGCAGCCCCTGAAAATGCCTTGCGTACCCCTCGGCAAATTCCACGGCAATGGTGTCCATGGTGACTTGATTCAGATCAAATAAGTGCTCGTAGAATTTTGAGATTGGCGTGTCGATGTATGCATAATACTGCTCCATGGTGATGGCCGGCATCGAGCGCTTCTCCAGCATGTCGTTGACGGCCAGCAGGGATGCGTAGCCGTCGTCCGCCAGCGTGCCGTTCCAGTCCCAAAGGATAATGGTTGGATGTGTCATGTATGCTTCGTAACTCCGTTCTGTGTTGGTTGGTGGTGGATCGTGGGCAGTGACCCCTCTGTCGGCGCAGCCGCAATCTCTCCTGTCAGGGGCGACCGATGGGGTTTCACCCAAAAGCTCCCCTGTAAGGGGAGCTGTCAGCGCCAGCTGACTGAGGGGTTTCACCCAAAGGCTCCCCCTTATTCCGCATTTGGTGGAAACTTCTGTCTCAGCTCCTCCAGCATCCTCTCCTGCTTCTCCTGAAACTCCCCGCTGATCCGATCATAGAACCCCGCATACGCGGCGGCAAAATACGGCGCCTTAAAAATCAGCAGAATCCCCGCCGTCAGGCCGCACAGCAGCCCCCATGGGAGAAAGCTGAGATCCAGCAAAAACAGCTCCATCCGATGTCCCCTGGTCATGGCGGAGGACACCCGCAGCGCCCGGAAGGGCGTCAGCTCCGGGTGATCCATCAGCAGGAACATGCCCATCCGGTAGCGGTAGGACACAATGAGCATAATGAGTGCGCAGGCGCCGAAAATCATCAGGGTCATCCCCACTGCCCCGCTGCCCATGGGGTCGGTCACAAAAGCCTCCAGCGCCTCCGGAGACATCACCATGCCCATGCCCATGCTGAGCAGGAAGCTCACCGGCAGCATCAGCGCATAGCTCCATACAACGAGCATCAGGGCTTCCAGCACCTCCAGCAGGATCACCCGAATGGGGGTGCAAAAGCCCTCGGTAAGGGTGGACATGGGCAGGTTTTCCCGCCGGTGGATCCGAATTGCCCCCTTAATGTACCCCGCGCAGAGCATCCGCAGCGCCATTTGCAGCAGAAAGCCCACCGCAAGGCTCAAAAGCAGGCTCCTCGCCCCGGCGTTGATGGTCTGGCTCAGGTAGTTCCCGTGGGTGTCCATCCGGTCGATGAGCTCCCCTGCCAGATACTGAATTCCAATGGTCAGTGCGGCGGCAATCAGGAAGATCAGGGTCATAAGCTTTGCCTGCTTCCCGGCAAATGCGGCCTCCTCCTTTGCCTCTTGTTTGAGTTCACGGCGATTCTGATTCAAAACGGCATTCTTCTTTCTTCTGTAATATATCGTTCTTCTGGCTGGTCGTCACAATCCACCCTTCCGGCTCCCCTGTCAGCGCCTTTGCGCTGACTGAGGGGTTCCTCCGTCATATAACCCCTCTGCCCCTTCGGGGCATCTCCCCTGTTAGGGGAGACAAATAATCTTCCTCCTAAAGCCTCCCCCATCGGGGTCCCCGCCGAAGCCCAGCCGGTACGGTGGGTTCGGTGGGAAAAGGAGGAGATGCGCAGTGACCGAGCTTTTCGCCTTTCGGCGGAAACGAGGGAT
>CAJKSU010000191.1 GCA_905202605.1 uncultured Eubacteriales bacterium | reverse complement strand
ATTTGAAGGAGAAGAAGTACAGCATTAAAAAGCTGAATGAGGAACAGACACAGCTTGCCGGAGAAGTTGCCGGATATAAGGAACGGTTGTCCGCATTACAGGAGGATGTGAAGATTCTCCGGGATGTGCGTCACTGGCTCAATCAGGTTCTTCCGTCTGAACAGTACCGCCAGACCGCCGAGCCGGGAAAGAAACCGTCCATCCAGCAGGCAGTCAAAGGCCGGACGCAGCGTATCCGGGAAGAACAGGCCGAGAAACGGAAGCAGCCCCGCACAGAGAAAAAACAGGATATGGAACTTTAATAGGCGCTTGCTATTTTCTTTTTCGAGAATGACAGGCGCTTTTCTTATTTTCAGGAGGATTTATTTGAATGTATTTAAAGCTGTCAAGCAGTCTGTTACCACCCGGCAGGAGAAAACCCAAACCCCGGCAGGAAACCCCGGAACAGCGGTTTTGCCGCATGGAGCGTTACTGCTTCCGGGTGCTGTCCGATTATTACCATCTTCTGCGCCGCTGGAAACGGGACTATGCCCCTAAGATGCCGGAAGAAGCATGGCACCCGCTTTTTGTGGAAGCCTTGCAGAAGCAATCCCATGTGGAATATCTGCTGGATGTGCTGCTCTCCCCGGATATGGAGGAACGGAGAAAGCTCCTTGGCACACTGGTTCAATGTAGTAGCGATCTCCAGACGCTCCGTTGTCTCCGCATTGCTTTGTTCTAACTGCTCAATCTCCCAGTTCTGCTCCACCGTCATAACCAGAAACATCAGAATCATGGAGATCCCAATGGACATCCCCACCAGTGAAAAATTATAAAACCACACCTGAATGATACCCGCCGCCACCGGAAACGCAATAAAGGAAGCCAGCGAAACAAACAGCTCTTTAGAAACACTGTGCCGTCGCTGCACCAGCATAGAGAGATCCAGCAGCATGCCGCACAACGGCAGCCCCGCAGAAATCATATACGACCATGTTCGATGATAGACATTTTTGTCATCAAAATAGTAATACATGCTGGAATGCTGGGAGATTGCCACTAGCAGCAGGCTCAATACGCCGATGGCAAGCACCAGCTTGGGCCGAATTGCCCGTTTTCGCTCCTCCGCAGAATACAGGTAGCTGCAAAGATAGCCGTTAAAGCAGATCAGCGCTGTATCCACCGCGCCATAGACGATGAAGTTGCTGATGCGCACCAGCCAGTAGCCGACTTCCCCCGCCCTGCCGTCATACAGCCACGCAAGCACATCGCCGCCCAGCAGCAGCACAGCGGAAAGCTGCATCAGCAGCATCCATCGTCGCTTTTCCCGATTAAAGTTTCGAAAAAGCAGCATACACAGTGTTGCCGCCAGATTGAATATGCAGCCCCAGAATAGCAGGGAAACATGAAGCGCCTGTTATATCACCATATGTCCTCCACCTCCATCCCCTGCGCAGTTTTTATTTCTGTTCCGCATCCGAAGAATTTATTTCAATGATTATACCACATAGTTTTCCATTTTGCAATCAAATCAGGCAGTGAATTCCATAAATCAGCCACAAGTGTCCCGGATAAAAGACATAGAACAGCCATTTGGATCCACATCCCTTCTCGCCGTTATAGGTTGCCAGCAGCGGCACGGAGAACATTCCGCCAATCCAATGGAGCAGCAGTCCGTAACCGCTGCGGTGGATCCAGAGAAATTCCTGTCCATTCCATCCATGCCAGACCAACGTAAACAGCGTCATCCACGCCCCCAGCATGACCAGCCTCGTTTTGTCCTCCGGAAGGTAATAGAGCATCAGCACCAGCACCACGCCCCAAGCGTTATAGTCCGTTTTCAGCACCCAGCCAAGTGCTGTTGCCAGAACCCCTGAAAGCAGCGCCGCAGCAGGTTTGGATATCCTCCGCTCCATAAGCACCTTTGCAGCATAAATCCCCAGCGCCGCCAGCAGCAGGGTAAATATCACGTTATGGCACGCAATGCGCAGGCCATAGTCCGCCGCGCGGTAAAAGCACAGCTGAAACGGCACCTCCGACAGCACCGCAAACAGTGCCATTCTGCCGAGATAACGGGGAAAATTCCCCGTTTTCCGGCAGCCCTCCGCCACAAACCACGCAAAAATCGGAAATGCGAGCCGCCCGATCACCACCAGCACAGTCATGAGCAGCAAATTTCCCATTGCACCCAGCATCGGGCGAAGCACGCCAGTGGACAGCACGACCTTTGCGATATGGTCGCAGAGCATGCTCAGCACCGCAAGCCGTTTCAGCGTTGATTGTGTCATGGTACGGCTCCCTTCAAAAAAGTAGAGGCAGGTTCCCCCGCCTCTACCATTTTACACGATGATATGCAATTAGTCTACATTGCCGTTATTTTTTGCGGCGTCAATAATGGCCTGCTGGGTGGACACAGGAGCCTCCTCATAGCGGACAAACTCAAAGGTAAAGCTGCCGCTCCCCTGAGTCATGGAGCGAAGATCAATCGCATAGCTCATCATCTCGCTCATGGGAACCTCCGCCTCAACCACCTGATTGCCATCGTCGTCGGGGGTCATGCCCATAATACGCCCCCGGCGCTTATTGAGGTCGCCCATGATGTCACCCATCATGGTATCGGGGATGGTAACCTTCAGCGCACCGATAGGCTCGAGAATCACAGGGCTTGCCTGAGGAATGCCCTCCTTATACGCCAGAGACGCCGCAGTCTTGAAAGCCATTTCCGAGGAGTCGACGGGATGATAGGAACCGTCGAGCAGCGTAGCCTTCAGGAATACCATGGGATAACCGGCCAGAACGCCCTTTTCGCAGGATTCTCTCAGACCCTTTTCCACAGCAGGGAAGAAGTTCTTGGGAACTGCACCGCCTACAACCTTCTCCTCAAAGGTCAGTTCCTGAGTTTCACCGGGTGCAAATTCGATCACAACGTCACCAAACTGACCGTGACCACCAGACTGCTTCTTATGGCGCCCCCGCACGGTAGCAGACTTCCGGATGGTTTCACGGTAGGCGACCTTCGGCTCCCGCAGTTCGCTCTCCACGCCGAATTTACTCTTCAGCTTGGAGCAGAGCACATCCAGATGGATATCACCGGCGCCGGTGAGCACCATTTCCTTCGTCTCCGGGTTGTTGACCAGCTTAAAGGACAAATCCTCCTCCGCCAGACGGGTCAGGCCAGAGGCAATCTTCTCCTCCTGCCCCTTCACCTTGGCATAAATGGCACGAGAATGGCAGGGTGCAGGATATTCCACAGGCTTGAGTGTCAGCGGTCGGGCAGGAACGCATAGGGTATCGCCGGTCTTTACCGACGCCAGCTTGGAAACAACGCCGATATCGCCGCAGTTGAGAACCTTGACCTCGGTGGTCTTTTTGCCCTTGACAGTATAAATATGGCCAAGCTTCTCCATGTCGCCGGTACGGGCGTTCTCCAGCGTCAGCTCCGGAGTAATATTGCCGGAGATGACTTTAAAGAACGACTGCTTGCCATACTGATCGGATACGGTCTTAAAGATGTACATAACAGGGGTTTCATCCGGTGCGCAGTTGATGGTGACCTCTTCGCCGTTCTCGTTGACCGCCTCCTGCGGATAGCCCTCGGTGGGGTCGGGGGCAAAGTCCACGAGACCGTGAATCAATGCCTCAGTACCGAGGCCGGTCATGGCGCTGCCGCAGAATACAGGCACCAGACTCAGTTCCTTAACACCACGGTTGATGCCGGTGATGATCTCGCCCAGCGTAAACGGCTCACCGGCAAAATACTTCTCCATATTTTCTTCGGAGGTTTCCGCCACGGCCTCGCAGAGGAATTCATAGTATTCCTCTACCTTATCCTTGAGACTGTCAGGAATATCGGTATGCTGAGTCTTACCCTTGCCGGATAGAAATGCGTTTTTATGAATAATATCGACAATACCGATGGTCTTATCTCCCTCGGTGATGGGAATGACAATGGGCGCCAGCGTCTTGCCGAACTTTTCACGGAGCGCTTCAAAGGTCTTAAAGAAGTCCGCATGCTCTTCATCCAGCTTGGAGATATATACAAATCTGGGGAGCTTCCGCTCATAGAGGTATTTCCAGGATTTTTCGGTGCCGACGCCGATGCCGTTCTTGGCAGAAACAACAATCACGCCGGAGTCAACCACACGGATCGACTGCATTACCTCACCGGCAAAGTCAAAATAGCCGGGGTTATCGAACAGATTGATCTTGCTCTTTCCGTACTCGATGGGGATAATGGAGGTAGAGATCGAATATTTCCGCTTGATTTCCTCAGGATCAAAATCGCTGACAGTGGTTCCCTCGGCAGACTTTCCCAGCCGGTCGGTTCCTTTGGTGTAGTACAGCATACTTTCAGCCAGAGCGGTCTTTCCGTCACCGCCGTGTCCAATCAGGCAGACGTTGCGAATGTCGCGAGCAGTATAGCTCATATTGATTTACCCCTTTCCGATCCTGAAATACCGGCTTTGCCGGGCTTGGATCATGCGATTTAGCATGGGACGATTATATACGATAGGTCAGTTATTTTCAATTTAATCCGTCAATACTTGTGCATTTTGCCGGTATATTTTTTTAGAACTGGACACGTTTCATGGTTTTCACTGGTTTCTCCGCCGTTTTTTACGGAAAATTCGTCATTTTACCCTCTGCTCTCCCCGTCCGATTTTTCCACCGGGCCGGTGGATTCCCGTGGTGGCGGGGTTGTATTTCATGCCGGGTTACGCTATAATATGCTCAAAAGGCAATCGGCACCTTCGGGTGCTTTACACAAAAGGAGCGTGGGCGCATGGAGCCGCTGGGTTATCTGCATAATAAAATGGACGTGAAGGTACTGGTGCTGTTTATCCTCTCCCGGATCGACAGTCCCCTTCGGCTGGAGGATCTGTATGAGGTCGCCTATCAGGACGACAGCCTGAACTATTTTACTCTGGTGGAGAGCATCGGAGAATTGCAGTCCTCCGGTCACATTACCACCGATGCCGAAGGGCGCTACTACATCACCGAAAAAGGCCGCACACAAGGAGGATATGTTGAGGATTCTCTTGCAGTTCCCGTGGTGCAGAAGGTTTCTGCCGCTATTGCAGACAAGATTAACCAGCTCCACAGGGAAAGCATGCTCACCACCGATATCCGTCAGGATGCCAGCGGGCACTGGATTGCTTCCGTCCACTACCGGGACGGGGATATGCCCATGATGAGTCTTTCCTTGATGGCTCCCAATGAGGAAATCGGAAAGGCCATGGCCGAGAATATGAAGCGCAGTATCGCCCAGCTCTATAAAACCGCCATGGACTGCGCCACCGGCACTGGAAAGACGCGAAAGGACCCCACCGCACGACAATTCCAAC
>CAJKSU010000190.1 GCA_905202605.1 uncultured Eubacteriales bacterium | reverse complement strand
CTTCTATAAGCACAGGGATAAAATGGGGGCCGAGGTAGTATATAACCACGCCGACTACCGGCTCATTAGCAGCCGGGTCTTGCAGGAATTCGCAAAATTCGGCGAGGTCAATCTGTTTCTCCGGGGCATGATCCCGCTGGTGGGCTTTCCGAGCACCACGGTGGAATATGTCCGCCATGAGCGGCTGGCGGGCGAAAGCCATTATCCCCTGACAAAAATGCTGGCCCTTGCCATGAATGGCATCACCAGCCTGTCGGTCAAGCCCCTGCGCCTGATCACCGGCTTCGGCGTTCTGGTGGCACTGGTGAGCTTTATCGGCGTGATCTGGGCGCTGGTATCCGCGCTTCTGGGCAACACCGTCAGTGGCTGGGCCAGCACCACCTGTATCATATGCTTTGTCAGCGGCGTACAGCTGATTTCTCTGGGTATTATCGGGGAATACGTGGGCAAAACCTATATGGAAACCAAGGCGCGTCCCCGATATATCATCAGTGAGCGCACATGGGAGGATAATTCCCTCTGATTATTTCTGTCGGGCTCTCTTCGCATGGCTTCGTGCGAAGAGAGCTTCTGTTTTCCGCCATCGGTGAATCCGCAGCCACTGCGCCATTGCAATTCATTCTGCTTTCTCCGTGCAAGCCCGCACCGCACCGGAGTTCTACATTGTGGGTGACGCCCAGATCACCCGCGCCCACGGCATGCAGAGCCAGCAGCTGCTGAACACTCCCAACGAATTCCTGAAGGGCAACATGCACTATGCCAACTATTCGGCCTTTATGGCGGCCTACAACATCTAAGGCAATACCGCATAATTCGGCGAGAGAGTCTGACGAGAGGATTTGCGTCAGAAAAAGGTGGAAAACCGCCGGAATACTTTGTGTATTTCAAGGTTTTCCTAACGCCTTTCTGGCGGAAAGAATCCGTCAGAATCCGAAGACGCAATTATGCGGTGTTGCCCTAAATAACAGCAAAATAACAACGAAAGCGCTGCGGCAGATTTGATTTTCTGCCGCAGCGCTATTTTTTTACGAATTAAAAACGATGGGGAGACAATGGGGTGGATTTGGTCTGCGCGTCAATGAGCTGTCCAATAAGCTGATTGGATACCAGCATGCCCTGAGGTGTCAAATGCCATCTTCCGTCGGCATAGGCCGTCAGTCCCCGTCCCCGGTAAAAGGCCATAACTTTCTCCAGCGGATCAAAGGGCATCAGGAACGTGCGCTCATACTCCTCCCGCTCAATGCCATAGACCGTGCGCATACGGAGCATCACATATTCGCCGGCACGCTCCTTAATGGGAACATACTCGCACTCTGTGGTGATCGCGTCGCCGGTGTTCACCGCCTTGATATACTGGGGCAGATTGGACGCGAAGGTATAGCGGGTTCCGGCAAAATCCGATGCCGCCGAGGGGCCGAAGCTCATATATTCGCCGCCCAGCCAGTATTTCAGATTATGCTGACACTCCCGGCCTGCTTTTGAGAAATTGGATATCTCATATTGATGATAGCCGTAGGCCTCCATGGTGGAAGCCGCATAGAGATACATGGATGCCTGTGCATCGTCGTTGGGCAGTGCCGCCTGATCCCGATACTGATACAGCGGCGTTCCCTGCGCCAGCGTCAGGCCATAGGCCGAGATATGATCCGGGTGGAGGTCAATGGCGGAGCCAAGGCAGTCCGCCCACTGCTGGGGCGACTGTCCGGGAAGGCCGTACATAAGATCCAGCGACAGATTGTCAAAGCCAGCGGTCCGGGCGATGTCCACCGCCTTTACCGCCTGTCGGAAGGTGTGGGGGCGCCCCAGCACCTTGAGGATCTGGTCGTTGTTATTCTGAACGCCGATGGAGATTCGATTGAAGCCAGCCTGAATCAGCCGCTTGCAGCCCTTGTCCGTAATAGAATCCGGATTAGCCTCCAGCGTGATCTCTGCGGCCTTGGAGACGTTAAACCGCCGGGTGATCTCCGTCAGTACCTCCTTGAGCCGCTCCGAGCCAAAATAGCTGGGGGTGCCGCCGCCGAAATAGACGGAATCCACCTCATACCGGGGCGCTCTCGCACCGCCCTCCCGAATATGCTTCTGGAGTGCCTTGACATACCGATCCATCAGTTCTACGGTCTTCTGGCTTTTGGGCAGGGAATAGAAGTCGCAGTATACGCACTTGCTTCGGCAGAAGGGAATATGCACATAGATGCCCAGGGACTTTTTCTGTGCCGTTATTTTTTGCTTTGCCATAGGGCGTCTTCCTCCTTATTCGGAATCCAGTTTGAGTACCGCCATAAATGCCTCCTGCGGAACCTCAACAGTGCCAAAGCTGCGCATCCGCTTCTTGCCTTCCTTCTGTTTCTCCAGCAGCTTCTTCTTTCGGGTGATATCGCCGCCGTAGCATTTGGCAAGCACGTCCTTCCGGAGCGCCTTGATCGTCTCCCGTGCAATGATTTTGGAGCCGATTGCCGCCTGCACCGGAATCTCAAACAGCTGTCGCGGGATATTCTCCTTAAGCTTTTCACAGATTTTTCTGGCCCGGGCATAGGCCTTGTCCGCATGGAGGATAAAGGACAGCGCGTCCACCACTTCCCCGTTGAGCAGGATATCCAGCTTCACCAGATTGCTGGCCCGGTAGCCGGTGACTTCATAGTCGAGAGACGCATAGCCGCGAGTCTTGGATTTCAGGCAGTCAAAGAAATCGAAAATAATCTCGTTAAGGGGCATATCATAGTGCAGCTCCACCCGGCTCTGATCCAGATAGGTGAGATCAAGATACTCGCCTCGACGTTCCTGGCAGATCTCCATAATCGCACCTACATACTCCGGCGGAGTGATGATGGATGCCCGAACAAAGGGCTCCTCTGCCGTTTCAATCTCTGTGGGGTCGGGGTAGTTCAGCGGGTTGTCGATCATTTCCACCGTGCCGTCGGTTTTGGTAACCCGATAGACCACGCTGGGGGCTGTGGTAATGAGATCCAGATTAAACTCCCGCTCCAGCCGCAGCTGAATAATCTCCATATGGAGAAGCCCCAGAAAGCCGCAGCGGAAGCCAAACCCCAGCGCCACCGAGCTTTCCAGCTCATAGCTGAGAGATGCGTCGTTGAGCTTCAGCTTTTCCAGCGCATCCCGCAGCTCCGGATACTTGGAGCCATCAGCGGGATAGACGCCGGAGAAGACCATGGGCTGCACTTCCTTATAACCCTGCAGAGGCTCCGCCGCCGGGTTCTCCGCCTCAGTGACGGTATCGCCCACGCGGGTGTCGGAAACCGTTTTGATGGAGGCGGTAAAGTAGCCGACCTCACCCGCGCCCAGCGCGTCCGTCGGCTCCATGCCCTTGGGATGGAGATAGCCCACCTCTACCACCTTATACACTGCGCCGCCGGACATCATTTTTACGTCCATGCCCTGACGGATCACGCCGTCCATCACACGGAAGTAGACGATAACGCCCTTATAGCTGTCATACTGGCTGTCAAAGATCAGGGCGCGCAGGGGCTTTGTCCGATCCCCGGCTGGAGCCGGAAGATCCTTTACGATCATCTCCAGCACCGAGCGGATGTTGATGCCGTTCTTTGCCGAGATCTCCGGAGCATCCTCCGCCGGGAGGCCGATGATGTCCTCGATCTCCTGCTTCACCCGCTGGGGATCCGCCGCAGGCAGGTCGATCTTGTTGATTACCGGCAGCACCTCCAGCCCTGCGTCAATAGCAAGGTAGGTGTTTGCCAGTGTCTGTGCCTCTACGCCCTGAGAGGCATCCACCACCAGCACAGCTCCCTCACAGGCCGCCAGAGAGCGGGACACCTCATAGTTAAAGTCCACGTGTCCCGGCGTGTCGATGAGGTTCAGGATATAGGTTTCCCCATCGTCGGCGGTATATTTCAATCGTACCGCACGAGCCTTGATGGTAATGCCCCGCTCCCGCTCCAGATCCATGTTGTCCAGAATCTGATCCTCCATCTCCCGCGCCTCCACCGCCTGACACTCCTCCAGCAGGCGGTCTGCTAATGTGGACTTTCCGTGGTCAATATGGGCAATGATCGAAAAATTCCGAAGTTTGTTCAAATCGGTCATAGTATACACCTCAAAAAATACGTTTGGGCAGTTCATACGCCAATGCCTTTTCGTCACTTCTCTCAGCGAAAATAAAAAAGGCGGCACGCCCCCAATATATCTGATTTATTATAAAAGATTCCCATGGTTTTGTAAAGAGATTTCCGGCGTGAAATTCCACTGATTCCGCTCGTTTGTCTTGTATCAGACGTTTGTATCGTCAGGAAATCACAAAACGCCGAAAAATCGCATTTTTCGCAAAAAATTATACGAAATCTGAATTTTTTCCTTGAATTTTTAATGGGGTTGAATTACAATGGTTCAAGATACACCGGAAGAATGCAATCCGGCTGGAAGGGGCATACTATGCTTAATATTGTTCTTGTTTCACCGGAAATTCATCAGAATACCGGCAACATTGCCCGCACCTGTGCCGCCACCGGCACGGCGCTGCACCTGATCCGCCCACTGGGCTTTGAGATCACCGATAAGGCGCTTCGCCGCGCGGGGCTGGACTACTGGTATCTGCTGGACGTACAGATCTACGATTCTCTGGAGGATTTTTTTGCCCGGAACGGTCAGGTTCCCATGTGGCTCTATACCACAAAAGCGCCCCGGCGCTACTGCGATGTTACCTATCACGACGGCGACTACCTGTTCTTTGGGCGGAAATCCGCCGGACTGCCGGAGCCGTTTCTGGAAGCAAACCGGGAGCGGTGCGTAAAAATCCCCATGGCAGAGGAGGCAAGGAGCCTCAATCTCTCCAACTCTGCCGCCATTGCTGTTTATGAGGCTCTGCGTCAGCTGGATTTTCCAGCTCTGCGGGGCTTTGGTAAAATGAAAACCCAAACGCTGGATCGACCATATTAAACGGAGGCTTCACCATGAACTACAAAAAGAAAACCATCCTTGATGCAGATCTGAGCGGCAAAAAGGTTCTCTGCCGCTGTGATTTCAACGTCCCCACCAATGACAAGGGCATCATCACCGATGACAGCCGGATCCGCAAGTCGCTGCCTACCATCCAGTACCTGCTGCAGCAGGGCGCAGCCGTCATCCTCTGCTCCCATAAGGGGCGTCCCAAGAATGGCTATGAGGAAAAGTATTCTCTGAAGGTCGTGCAGCAGCGGCTTCAGGAGCTGCTGGGCATCCCCGTTGCCCTCGCTGCGGATATTGTAGGCCCGCAGGCGCAGGAGATGGCTGCCGCACTCCAGCCCGGTCAGGTATTCTTTACGATCAGAAGCGATGTCCAATCCTTCCTTACCTTTAAAGTTAGCCGACATACGGAAAATAGTTGTTTCG
>CAJKSU010000189.1 GCA_905202605.1 uncultured Eubacteriales bacterium | reverse complement strand
GGATCCGGTGGGTATCCACCAGATACCGTACCGGCTCGGCGTTCATACAGCTGGGCGCCATCCATGTCAGCTCCATAATCTCTTTTCGGGGAGAAGTCATATCGCCGTAGGCAATGGCAGAGAGCTTTTTCTTCTTTTTGATTTCCGAAGGATCCTGCCGGAACGGCTCACTGGAGCGCCCAAAGGCCACGGTGGTGATATAAGGCAGCACATCCGGAAAATCATGCTCCGGTTCCACGTCCAGCGTGCTCTGCCAGCAGCTGGCAATTCCATGGGCTGTGAGCCAGAGCACCGCCATTTCCCCGATGTAGCCGGCGTTTTGCAGGCAATTTTTGATTTTCTCTGAGCGGATCACCAGATAGTGCGGCGCTTGCAGTCTGGGAATGCCGTTTAAGATATTCCGCATATCGTCCAAGGGCAGAATGTCGAAGTTCCAGTCGATGGAATCATCCGGCACCTTCAGCTCGGACAGGAAATCCACCAGCTCGTCAATGATTTCCGGCTCCAGCTCCTCCATGTCATAGGAGCGAATGGAACGGCGCTTTAGAATCGCCTCATCCAGTGTCATGCCTGCGCCCCCTCTTCCTCGTCCAGATCAAACAGGAATCGCACCACGGCCTCGCCAATGGGACGGGACTGCCCCGCGGAGGGATAGCAGTGGATCTTAATGGACGGATTGAAATTCAGCTCGGTGACCGTATAAATGCTCTCCTCGGCGGGACGGGTCACATCCTCGGTGAGGATATCCACACCGCAGAACACTGCGCCCACCGCCTGCGCCGCCTTGAGGGCAATGGTGCGGTAGGAGGGATGGACAATATCCGTGCAGTCGATGGATTCGCCGTCGGCGGAAACGTTGGAGTTCTGCCGCAGGGTCACCTTTTCTCCCTTAGCGGGGATCGTCATAAAGCTCATGCCCATGGTTTCCAGATGCAGTGCTTCCTCCGCGCCCATGCCGATAAAGCTCAGCGGGCGTCTACGATCCGGCCCCCGCCGGGGATCTCTGGACTTTTCGATCACCAGATCCCGGATGGTGCGGACGCCGTCGCCCACCACATAGGCGGGAAGGCGCTTGGAAACCGCCTGCACCACATTGCCGATCACCAGGAACCGGTAGTCGTCGCCGGGGATATACTCCTCCAGCAGCACCTCCTGGCTGTTTTTGAAGGCGATATCCAGCGCCTTTTCAAAATTCTCCTCGGTGGGCTGGGCGGTAAACACTGTAATACCCTTGCCGTAATTGGTAAAGTTGGGCTTTACCACGCAGGAGCTGGGATGGCGGCGGCGGAAGGACGCCATGGCATCCTCCTTGCTGCTGAAGATCTCGCCCCGCGGGGTGGGAATATGCTGCTCCTCCAGCAGCCGCTTGGTGAGGTTTTTATTGCGCATGATCAGGATGCTGGCGCAGTTGTCCCGGCTGGTCTTGGTAGCCTGCTTTACAAACTCCACCCGATCGCCCCGGCGCAGGCGGACAAAGTTGTCCACCCGATCCAGCACCTCATATTTTACGCCCAGCTTCAGGCACGCCTTGATCAGTGCCTGCGTAGAAAGCTCCAAGTCCTCAAAGCCCTTGAGCAGATAATACTTTTCATTGGACTGCTCCAGCGCCCGCTCCGCGCACTCCATGGCAAAGGGGACATAGCCCTTCTGCTCGATCTCATGGTAAACCCGGTGCGCATAGAGCAGCTCCTGATCCACAAGCCGCCTCCTGCTCTGCTCCAGCACCTCAATGGCGCGGGGAACGTCCAGCAGCCGATAGAACTCCTCCATCTCCTCCACCAGACGGATCGCCGCCTGCTGGAGAGTCTCGGTACGCTCCGGCAGAACAATGTCCACCGATGAGATATCATAGACCGCCGAGCGGATATGGTTTTCGTGGGCCTGATGCTGCAGCTCCGGCGTATAGTCAAAGTCCGGCTTGGAGGCCATATACAGGAGGAAATACTCCATCAGCTCCATGTCATCCTTGCTCATTCCGTTCTTATCCAGCGGATTGAGGTCAAACATTCTCAGTTCAATGTGATTGACGCCGTTTTCCCGGAGATTTTTCATAAGATACTTGCCCTTGGGCTTGAGCCGTACCGGGCTGTAGAACTCACTGGAGGAATACAGGTCGCCCTTGCGCACCTCCGCCACAATGGAGTTGATATAGGAGGGCATATCCTTGTAGTCCAGAATGATTTCTTCCTTATTCCAGTAGCCGTATTCGCTGTTGCGCATGGAAGCATAGCCCAGAAAACGCCCACCGCCGACCTCCTGCCCCTCCGCCATAAAGCTCTCATGATAGATGGGGCTGGCGGCGGTCATGACCACCGGAAACCAGCTGTAGAGATAGCAGTTCTTCGCCAGTGCCAGATAGAGGTCGCTCTGGAGGCACTGGGGTTCGTCACCGCGTCCAAGAATCTGATGGAGCCGCCGGATAAGATCCCGGTCAAAGGAGAAATTGTAGTGAATGCCGCAGTAAAGCATGATCTTCTTTCCATATTTTCCGGCAAGATATTCCCGGTAGGTTTCCTTGCCGTGGGCGTCTCCCACAAATTTCGCCACGGGGATCTCCTGCTCGTCCCGAATCAGCGGCGGATTACTGATGGGCCAGAGATATTCCTTCTCCGGATTCTCCACCGCCACGGTGGTGGAAACGATATCATGGAGATTCTCCAGCTGGTCATAGACCTGATGGGGATTGGCGCAGACCTCGGTGCCGATCTCCACCTGAGATTCCGAAAAATCCGTGGTGATAAAGGGATGGGTGGCCTTGTTGCCGAAGGGATGGGGCGTCATGGCAATATTGCCGTCCCCATGCACCCGAATATTCTCCTTTTCCAGGCCGATTGCACTGCGCAGCAGCAGCTCCTTCATCTCCGGCTGCTGGATAAAAATCTCTCTCAGCTCCATTTTCTGGCGCTCCTTTCTTTTGGGACGGCGTGAAGCGTTGGCTTTCGGACTCTGCCCTCCCTGTCCTTGGGCGATTATTCCGCTTTTACCGAAATGGCTCCGTTCTCCGCATGGAGGGTAATGGAGGAAATGGGCGCCTCAAAGCTGTCGATGATCTTCTCGGCAATGGGATCCTCCAGCTCCCGCTGAATGGTGCGCCGGAGGTTCCGGGCGCCATAGGTTTCGGAATAGGATTTCTCCACCAGATAGTCCATCACGCCGGTATCCCATGTAAGGTTCAGGCCGCGCTCCTCCAGAGACTGTCGCAGCTCGCCCAGCATAATGCCCGCAATGCCCCGGAAGTTCTCACGGGTGAGCTTATTGAAGCAGATGATCTCATCCACACGGTTGATAAATTCCGGGCGCAGGAACTCCTGCAGCGCCTTCATAGCCTTCTCTCTGGCCTGCTGAGTGGGGCTGCGGTCGAAGCCCAGTGAGGTGCTCCGCTGCTCGCTTCCGGCGTTGGAGGTCATGATAATGACGGTGTGCTCAAAGTTGACGGTTCTGCCCTGAGAATCGGTAATCCGTCCATCGTCCAGCACCTGCAGCAGGATGTTGAGCACATCGGCATGAGCCTTTTCCAGCTCGTCGAACAGGATGATGGAATAGGGCTTCCGGCGCACCTTTTCGGTGAGCTGCCCCGCCTCGTCATAGCCCACATAGCCCGGAGGAGAACCGATGAGCTTGGAAACGGAGTATTTCTCCATGTATTCCGACATATCCAGCCGGATCAGGTTGTCCTCGCTGTCAAACAGCTCGGAGGCCAGCGTTTTCACCAGCTCGGTTTTGCCCACGCCGGTAGAGCCGACGAAAATAAAGCTCACCGGACGGCGCTTGGGGGAAATGCCCACTCTGCCCCGGCGGATGGCTCGTGCCACCGCCGAAATGGCCTCGTCCTGACCGACGATCCGCTTTTTGAGGTTTTCCTCCAGCGTTTGCAGCTGCTGATACTCCTGCGCCTCCACCTTGCTGGCAGGAATCTTGGTCCAAAGCTCAATGACCCGTGCCAGATTCTCCATGGTCAGGGCAGGCCGCGGCTTTGCCTCCAGCTCATGGATGGTGCCGTCCATCTGCAATGCCTTGCTGCGGAGCATGGCAAGCCGCTCATAGTCCTTTTCATCATGCTCCCCATCGTCGGTGAGCATGCTCATCTCCAACTCAATATCCGCCCGATCCTTCTTCGCCGCCGCCAGACGGCTGATATCGGGATCCTTGAGGTTGACATCCGAGCAGGCCTCGTCAATGAGGTCGATGGCCTTATCCGGCAGGAACCGGTCGGTGATATACCGCTCCGACAGCAGTACCGCCTGCCGGGCAATCTCCGGAGAGATGCTCACTCCATGGAATTCCTCATAGTAATGGGAAACGCCTCGAAGAATATCAACAGCCTCTTCAATGGTTGGCTCATTGACCGTAACCGGCTGGAACCGGCGCTCCAGCGCCGTGTCCTTCTCAATGTGCTTCCGGTATTCGTTGAACGTTGTGGCGCCCAGCACCTGAATTTCCCCGCGGGACAGGGCGGGCTTTAGAATATTGGCGGCGTTCATGCTGCCCTCGGCATCGCCCGCGCCCACAATGGTGTGAATCTCGTCGATGACCAGAATGATATTTCCGGCCTTTTTAATTTCGTTAATCAGGCCCTTCATCCGGCTTTCAAACTGCCCCCGGAACTGGGTTCCCGCCACCATGGCGGTCATATCCAGCATGTAGATTTCCTTGTCCAGCAGCTTGTAGGGAACCTTTCCGTCTACGATCCGCTGAGCAAGCCCTTCTGCAATGGCGGTTTTGCCCACGCCCGGCTCACCGATCAGGCAGGGATTGTTCTTCTGGCGGCGGTTGAGAATTTGAATGACACGCTCTGTCTCCGTCTCTCTGCCCACCATCTGGTCGATCTTGCCCTCCTTGGCCTTTCTGGTCAGGTTCAGGCAGTATGTCTCCAGAAACTTCCGTCGATCCTTTTTGCCGCCCTTTTTCGGATCCTTTCCGTCCCTTGCCTGCTCGGCCTTCTGGCGATCCATGCTTCCGGAGAGCTTGCTCAGGAACGGGAAGGTGGCGGTTCTGCCGTCTTCCTCCTCCTCGTCGTCGCCGTTGTCCTCGGTGGGGATCAGCTCCTCGCCGCCCATGGCTCCCATCATTTCGCCGGTAAGGTTATCCAGTTCTTCTTCGGTGATGCCGCTCTTCTGCATCATGTCGTCAGCCGGCTTAGTGCCAAGCGGCTTGGCGCACTTGAGACAAAGTCCCTCGTTCTTTGTCTCCCCATTTTCAATTTTAGTGATAAAAATCACCGCATAGTTCTTTTTGCATCTGCTGCATAGGGTAGGACGCATAGTATTTCTCCTTTTTGCCGTTTCCGGCGGATATATTGTCAGGCGCTCAGGCAATACCGCATCCATCAGCAGGAGGATTCGGCGAAAAGAATTCGTCAGAATCCGAAGCTGCATG
>CAJKSU010000188.1 GCA_905202605.1 uncultured Eubacteriales bacterium | reverse complement strand
GCTTTTCAACGACGGAAAAGCTGGGCACCAAAAGGAAAATCAGCGGAGTGTCGGAACATTTTTGCCGCAGCTGCATGGCCCCCTGCACATCTATGTCCATAATCACGTCGATCCCGGCGGCAAGACGCTGCTCCACCGGCTCTCTGGGGGTGCCGTAGCAGTTCCCCGCATATTCGGCGTGTTCAAAGAATTCGTCTCTGGAAACCATGTCCGCAAAGGCCTCGGCAGTTTTAAAGAAATAGGTGACGCCCTCTACGTCGCCCTCCCGCTGCTTTCTGGTGGTAGCGGACACGGAAAAATACATTTTCGGATGCTTTTCCAGCATACCCTGAATGGCGGTGGATTTGCCCACACCAGAGGGGCCGGAAATCACAAGCAACTTTCCACGCTGCATGGCTTACTCCTCCTCAGGCTCCTGTTCCAGCTCAAACCCGGCACGATGGGCGATGGTCTCCGGTGCAAGACCGGACAGAACCACATGATCCGTATCCATCACCATCACCGCCTTGGTCTTTCTGCCGCAGCTGGCGTCGATGAGCATACCGCGCTCCCGCGCCTCCTGCACCAGCCGCTTAATGGGGGCGGCGTCCGGAGACACCACCGCCAGCAGCCGCTGGGCGGAGATCATATTCCCAAAGCCGATGTTCATGAGCTTCATAGCTTACTCCTATTGTATACAAATCACTCGATGTTCTGGATCTGCTCCCGGATCTTCTCCAGCTCGGATTTGATGTTGACTACGTTCCGGGCCTGCTCCACATCGTTGCCCTTGGAGCCGATGGTATTGGCCTCCCGGTTCATCTCCTGCATCAGGAAGTCCAGCTTCCGGCCGATCACGCCGCCCTCCCGGAGCATGGTTTTCAGCTGATCCACATGGCTGCGGAGCCGGACGGTTTCCTCGTCCACCGCGACCTTATCGGCATAAATCGCTGCCTCCTGAATGATCCGCGCCTCGTCGATCTGCCGATCCGCCAGCACCTCCTGCATTTTGGCGGTGAGGCGCTCCCGATAGGACTTGACGGTAATGGGCGAACGCTCCTCCACCTTGGAAACCAGAGTCAGGATGCCCCCGGCCTTTTGCAGCAGGTCGGCCTTGAGTGCCTGTCCTTCGCGGGTGCGCATGGTATCAAAGGCGGAAAGCGCCTCGGACACTACGCCGCCGATGGCGGACTTTACTTCATTTTCGTCCTGTTCCTGTTTTTCCACCAAAAACACATCGCTAAACCGTGAAAAAACAGAAGCGGAAATATCGTCGGCAACTCCATACTGCTCCACCAGCTGACGCATGGCGGCAAGATATCCTTCCGCCACAGGGGTGTTGACCGAAACGGTCACATTATCCGCCCCAGCGGCGTTGATGGTAACGAATACGTCTACCTTGCCTCTGGAAATGGACTTCTGCACCAAAGCCTTGATGCTCTCTTCCAGATAGGCATAGCCCCGCGGCAGCTTGACCCCGCAGTCGAGATAGCGGTTGTTGACGGACTTTACCTCAACGGTAATGTCGCCGCCGGAAAAGCTGCCCTGGGCGCGGCCGTAGCCGGTCATGCTTTTTATCATCTAGCTCATCCTCTCAGAGGAATATTTCAAAGCGCCGCCGGAGCTTTGATTCGCCGCAGCGCCGAAATCGCACTTTGCGCGCAATTTTACAGTACAAGATATTATACCAAACTACCTTCTACTTTGCAAGGGCAATACCGCATAATTCGGCAAGGAGATTTGGCGAGGAATTTTTCATCACAAATTTGTTGTGAAAGCGCAGGAATACTTTGTGTATTTTAAGGTTTCACAGCGGATTTGTGGGGAAAAAGAACCGTCAAAGCCCGCAGACGCAATTGTGCGGTATTGCCCAGGTAAAATTCGGAGTTTGCCCTGTGCTTTCCCGATTGGGGGCGCATTTCCGGCACGTTTTATGCAGCTGGGGCATCGTTTTGCTGTTTTCTGCCAAACTCGTTACAATTTCGTATTATTTCTGCCTGTCGGAAGGCGCATTTTGATGTTCCATTTGCGCATTTGTGGTTTTATGGCTTCATTTTGCGAATCTTGATTCTCCGTCTTCCTCGGCACTGGTTGTCTTTTGTATGCATTTTCATCCTTTTGTGCTTTCCCAGCACAATTTGTCTTTTCTTGTGGTATAATCGCGTCATCCATACATTAAGGAGGAATCGCACGAATGAGCGAACCTAAATTCAAGCATCTTCTTGAGCCTCTGAAAATCGGCAACTATGTGCTCAAGAACCGCATGTGTGTCTCCAACTCCCTGCCCCACTTCCTGCAGGGTCCTGAGACGTATCCCGCAGACACCGTTATGGCGCACTATGAGAACAAGGCCAAGAGCGCTGCCATTGTCACCTGCATGGGCATCAACAACTTCTCCCATGGCAAGCAGCTGCCCATGAACCTGGACTTCGGTCATTTCCCGGATTACGATCTCTACGATACCAACAGCCAGAACTACCTGCTGCAGCTGGCTGACTCCATCCACTACTACGACTCCATCGCCTGCATGGGCATCTTTGTGGGGCCTCCCTCCGCTTACCCCCTGATGGTTCCCAAGGGCCAGCAGGGCAAGGCCGATCCCTTCGCTCAGACCAAGAGTCTGGACGCTCCCCCTCCGGCAGAGTTTGACCTCATGAAGATCCCTGCCCATGAGGATCCCACCTATTACACCGAGGAGCAGTTCAACCTGATCGCCGACTCCTACGCCGAGCAGGCCGGTATCCTCAAGATGCTGGACTTTGACATGATCTCCATTCATATGTGCTATCGTGCCAACCTGCCCGCAAAGATGTTCTCCCCCATCACCAACCACCGCACCGACAAGTTCGGCGGCTCTCTGGAGAACCGGATGCGGTTCCCCCTGATGGTGCTGGAGCGCGTTCGTCAGAAGGTCGGCAAGAACATGCTCATCGAGATTCAGTGGTCCGCTGACGATCTGGAGGGCGGTTATACGCTGGAGGAGTCCGCAGCCTTCCTCAACGAGGCAAAGAAGTACATCGACCTTGTTCAGCTCCGTGCCAACGAGGTAGACCATGCTCATCCCATCGGCTTTGAGCTGGAGGAGACTCCGTTCCTGAAGTTCGGCGAGTACATGAAGAAGAACGTTCCCGGTCTGGTCATTGGCGTCATCGGCGGCTTCCATTACCCCGAAACCTGCGACAAGGCCATCGCCGAGGGCAAGGCCGACATCATCTATGCCGCTCGTGCCTACATCTCCAACAATGACTACGGTCAGCTGGTGCTGGAAGGCCGCGACGATGATATCGTCCCCTGCCTGCGCTGCAACAAGTGCCACGGGCGCGGCGCCAACGATCCCTTCGTTTCCGTATGTTCCGTGAACCCCTGCATCGGTCTGGAGCAGAAGGTTGCCCGGATGCAGGTTCCCACCAAGGGCGGCAAGCGGGTTGCCATCATCGGCGGCGGCCCCGTTGCCATGCGCTGCGCCATGTATCTTCAGGATCGCGGCCACATTCCCGTGATCTACGAGAAGGGTCCCCAGCTGGGCGGCGCTATCATCCATGCCGATTACGCTGAGTTCAAGTGGCCTCTGCGTGACTTCAAGAACTTCCTGATCCATCAGATGGACAAGCGTGGGATTGCCGTTCACTTGAACACCGAGGCTACCCCTAAGATGATCAAGGCCGAGAACTATGATGTTGTCATCGCCGCCACCGGCGCAAATCCCATGGTTCTGCCCATCCCCGGTGCAGATCCCGAAAAGCTGTTCTTCGCACAGGAGACTTTCGCTCATCCCGAAAAGCTGGGTGAGAACGTCGTTGTCATCGGCGGCGGCGAGGTCGGCGTTGAGATCGGCATTTATCTGAGCCGTAAGGGTCACAAGGCCTCCGTTCTGGAGATGCGTGACCGTCTGGCTGCTGATTCCACCGCCATCCACTACTACTCCATGCTGGAAGAGGCATGGGAGGCTGAGCCGAACTTTACCGGCATCACCGGCGCTCGCGTTGCCGCCATCAAGGACGGCGCTGTGGAATACATCGACAAGGACGGCAACACCCAGTCCGTTCCCGCCGATTCCGTGGTCATGTCCGCAGGCATGCGTCCCACCAAGGATCTGGCTCTGAGCTTCTATGGCTGCGCCAAGGAGTTCTATATGATCGGCGACTGCAAGAAGGCCGCTACCATTCAGCAGGGTATGCGTTCCGCTTACTCCACCGCAATGCGCATCTGATCGAAGTCTTTCGATACAATTTGGCTCCTGCCGCAAAAGCGGCAGGAGTTTTTTCGCTCTTCCGCGCAAAAGCGCATAACGATCAGCGGAGCGTCCCATCAACGTCAAATGCCCCCGAACGGAAATAAAACCGTTCGGGGGCATGTTTTATGTTTCGTTTCAGGCGATTAAGCCTCAGGCAGTCCGTTGTCGCAGTTATGGCATTTTCCGTTCTCGTCCAGCGGCGAACCACACTTGCTGCAGAATCTGAATACAGGCGCATTCTGGGGTTTCTGAGCATTCTGAACGTTCTGAACGTTCTGAGCGTTCTGTGGGTACTGGGTATTCTGGAAGTGAGAGGGCTGCTGCGGGTACTGCGTACTCTGAGGATTCTGAGGATTCTGAGGATTCTGGCGGCTCTGATGCTGTGCTGCCTTCGCCTGAATCTGCTGGCGCAGGCCGCTCATGTCGGGAGCTGCAAAAACGTTGTCCTTCTCCTCATTTCCGTTCTGGTTGCAGAGCTTATTGTTAATGGAGATTACGTTCTTCAGCAGCAGAATCGCCATCATCAGCAGCTCATACACCAGCCGGATCAAAATGGGGCCAAGGATCATAATCAGAATGCCGTAGCCGCCCAGCCAATGGCGATCACCAAAGAAGTCCTTCGGCGCGGCAAAGAGCATAAAGAAGCCCAGAATAATCAAGTCTGCCGTGAAGAAAATGTACAACGCCTGCAGGATTTTCTCCACAATCAGGTACTTGAAATTGAAGGTATCGTGCAGGAACTTCCCAAACGCATTGAGCTTTTCCCGGCGGCTTTCGGGAACAATAAACACATAGGCCAGAATCGTGGCAACCACAGCCAGAATTCCGCCGATGATGCTGAACGCACCAAGCTGCTGGAACACATTTAAAGCATTCATGTTTTTCTCTCTCTTTCTTTACGTAATTGCTCAGGGGAATCGTTCCTCTAAAAGCGAAAATTAGCATACTCCAAAAGTCGAACTTTGTCAAGATGAAATCCGCATCGAACGAAACGCATTTGGACAGAAAAATCCACCGTAATTCTAAGAATTACGGTGGAAACCGGCAAATGACTCTAATTTTGATAGAAACCCGTTAAGGGGGTGCAATTACGGTTTGGAGGTGGGTGCATTTTTGATTTTAGGGGGGTGCAGTTCTTTGCCAAAGGAAGAGAAGCGCCTTCATGGAATAATGTGTT
>CAJKSU010000187.1 GCA_905202605.1 uncultured Eubacteriales bacterium | reverse complement strand
GTCGTGTACACGCCCCTCCGCAAAATAGATTTGATTTTATTTGCCGCAGGCGCGGCAAACTCTGCGAGGCTTTTTTGACACACTGTGCCATCTCTCCCAACTGGGAGAGATGGCTCTTTTCGTATGCCCCGTTGGTTCACGGATGGAACAGCAGGACACAACCCGCTCCTTGCGGCCTTGGATGGATGGGGGTATAATTATATCGAAATCAAACTATGAACCGCCGCATCCCCCTCCGCACTGCGGCATTCATCCGAAAGGAGCGTTTCCTCATGCCCTATGAAGCGTTAACTGCCCCCCTGACTCTCCGGGGGAAAACTCTGAAAACCCGTCTGCTGTACCCGGTGGCGCAGCCCCATTTCCTTCAGGCCAACCAGCTGTTCCCCGATGATCCCGTGGTCACCTACTATGCCTCCCGCGCTAAAAACGGCGCAGCCATTCTTCTGATGCAGGATCTTACCAATCTCGACCAACGGAAAATGCCCGCGGACTGCGGACACTTTGCCATGTATGATCTCGACGACATCGGATGTCAGAACGGCTTTACGTTTATGGCGGAGATGGTGCATTATTACGGCAGCTACATCACCCCGGAGCTGAATCTGGACAACCGGATGCCCCTGCAGGTCAACGATCCGGACGTCCCCTCTCCCTACGGTGCGCCACCCAATCCCTTTGCCATGGTATCCAAGGACGAGGAGGACGAGGTCACCGCCGCTCCGGGCGTCAAGCCCATGGAGGAGGGCGTCTCCGGCGCACCCGGACGGCCTATGGCAGGCGCACGGATGATGACCCGCGCCGATATGGATCAGTACATTCAGGTTCATATTCAGCACGCTCAGATCTATAAGAATCTGGGCTTTGACGGCGGCATGTTCGACTTCTGCCATAACTTCAACATCGGAAAATTCCTGAACCCCACCTCCAACTGGCGCACCGACGAATACGGCGGCAGTCTGGAAAACCGCATGCGCTTCCCAGTGGAGGTCATTAAGGCGCTGCGCAAGGCCATGGGCGAAAAATACCTGCTGGTGGTCAACGCCCCCAACATCGGCGGCGAGATGGGCATGGATATGGACGAGGCGGCGGAATTTCTCCGAGCCATCGGTCCGTATATCGACCTGTTGCAGGTGCGTGGGCAGCATCCTGACCACGAAAAGGTCACCGTCTGCGAATCCGCCGTTCTCTCCCGCGGCCTGAAGGATCGTGGCGTAAAGACGCCCATCGCCATCTCCCCCTACTATAAGGATCTGGATTCCCTCAATCACGTCATTGCCTCCGGCGACGCCGATCTGGTGGCGCCCGGTCATCTGTTTATCTGCAACGAGCATCTGGGCGAAATCCTCCGGGACGGCAACGGCGAGGATCTGAACCCCTGCATCGAATGCCACGCCTGCCGCGGCACCTCCTCCGTAGGCGATTGGATGAGCCACTGCACCATCAATCCTGAAATCGGCATGGAGCACAGGGCCAAGCGTCTGGTGGAGCCGGTGACCCGGCTGAAAAAGGTCGCGCTGATCGGCGGCGGCCCCGGCGCCATCAAGTGTGCCATGTGGCTGAAGGAGCGCGGTCACACCCCGGTGATCTTTGAAAAATCCGACGCTTTGGGCGGTCAGATTAAAACCGCAGAATATCCCGAATTCAAGTGGGAGCTGAAACGGTATCTGGACTTCCTGCGGAATCAGGTAGCCCGCAAGGGCATTGCCGTCCGGCTGAATACCGAGGCCACCCCGGAGATGATTCAGGCTGAGGGCTTTGACGTGGTCATTGCCGCCACCGGCGCGACCCCCAAAAAGCCGGACATTCCCGGTGCGGAGCACGCCCGCTGGAACGGCATCAGCATCTACGGGAATGAAGCGCAGCTGGGGAAGCATGTGGTGGTCATCGGCGGCAGCTCCGTTGCCGCTGAAGCTGCCTGTTATCTGGCGGAATGCGGGCATGCCGTGACCGAAATCAGCCGTCAGGGTCGGCTGGCCTATGACCTCAACCCCATCCGCGCCATTGGCTATATGAACGCCAAGGCCGAGCAGTTGGGGGTTCAGGTGATCCGCAAGGCAAAGACCACCGAGATTCAGCCTGACGCCGTCACCTATCTGGATCGAAAGGGGCAGAGCCACACCGTGGAATGTGATGACATCGTAGCCTGCGGCGGCATGGAGCCGAACAGCGAGGCTGCCATTGCCTTCCGCTTCTCCGCTCCGGAGTTCTACATGATCGGTGACTGCCGCCAGCCCGGCAATATGCGCAATGCCATCCGGGACGCCTATGCGCTGGCAATGAGAGTTTAAACACGAAAAAAGTCCCCAGACGAGCTGATTGAAGTTCGTCTGGGGACTTTCCATTTTTGTTATCGCTTTGCCATGGGAACGTAGGTTCTTCTCTCTGTCAGTGACTTGTATGCAGGACGGATGATCCGGTTCGAGGTCATGACCTCCTCAATCCGGTGGGCGCACCAGCCCGCCACACGGGCGATGGCAAACAGCGGTGTAAAAACCTCCTGAGGAATATTCAGCATGGTATACACCAGCCCGGAATAGAAGTCCACATTGGCGCACATCGCTTTGTCCGAGCCGGTAACACGCGCAAAAATCTCCGGTGTCAGCCGCTCAATGGACTCCAGCAGCTCCAGCTCCTTCAGATAGCCGGTCTGCTCTGCCAGAGAACGCGCCGAATGCTTGAGGATCAGCGCACGGGGGTCGGACTTGGTATAAATGGCGTGTCCCATGCCGTAAATCAGGCCGCTGCCGTCTCCCGCCTCCTTCCGGAGGATCTTTTCCAGATAGGCAGTGATCTCGTCATCGTCGTTCCAGTCGTGGACATTCTTCTTGATCTCCTCAAACATCGCCGAAACACGCTGGTTTGCGCCGCCGTGCTTGGGTCCCTTCAAGCTGCCCACCGCCGCGGCAATGGCAGAATAGGTGTCTGTACCGGAGGAGGACAGCACGCGGCAGGTAAAGGCGGAGTTGTTGCCGCCGCCATGCTCTGCGTGCAGCACCAGACATAGATCCAGCAGCCGCGCCTCGGCATCCGTGAACTTGGAATCAGGGCGAATGGAGTGGAGAATATTCTCCGCAATGGAGAACTCCGGCTCCGGCCAGTGAAGGATCAGCGACCCACCGTCAAAGTAATGCACCTTCGCCGCATAGGCATGGGCAACGATCATCGGGAACCGTGCCACCAGCTGAATGGACTGGCGCATCATGTTCGTAAGGTCAATCGCATCGGGATTCTCGTCATAGGAATACAGTGCCAACACCGAACGAGCCAGCTTGTTCATGATATTGCTGCTGGGGGCTTTCAGAATCATATCCTCGGTAAAGCCACTGGGCAAACTCATGTTATCGGAAAGCAGCTGCCGGAACTCGGCATATTCCTCTGCGTTGGGCAGACGCCCCAGCAGCAGCAAATAGGCGATCTCCTCAAAGCCGAAGCGATTTTCACGAGTAAAGCCGGAAATCAGCTGGTTAATATCATAGCCGCGGTAGATCAGTCGGCCTTCCATGGGGGTCTTTTCGCCGTCGATGATGGCGTAGCCCTGAACGGAGCCGATCTTGGTGCAGCCAACCATAACGCCGGTGCCGTCGGCGTTTCGCAGTCCGCGCTTGATATTACTGTTGTCACGAGTGTTGATATCAAAGGCTGTACTGTTTTGCATCTGCTCGCATAGAGTATGAATGAACGCATCAGATGAATTTGAAATGGACAAAAGCTGCACCTCCAGAAATCGAGCGGGAAATAGAATAATTATATGATAGCAAACCACAGTCTGTGCGTCAATCGTATTTTTTACTGAAAATTCGGGTCTTTTCATTTCATTCATGAAGTAAATCATTTAAATCGCTGTTTTTGGGCGCATGGAAGTGAATATGCAGAATGAATATACAGTTTTACTGCCTTGCAATTTCAGGAGGTACTCTATGACAAACAGCATTCGTTCCGGTCTTTTGGCAGCTACGGCCGCCATCGCCCTCCCTCTGCTGATGTGTGGGATGGGCCGCCGCACCCCTGCGGCTTCCGCTGCTGCCGCCGTCTCCCCTTCCAGCTCCGCCGCCCCTACTGCTGCGATCAGCCAGCCCTCGCCCTCCCAGCGCAGAGTGCAGGAGATTATTGTCCACGAAAACCAGCCCGCCGCCGAGAGCCTTCACGATGAGAGCCAAACGGTCACTGTCAGCATCGGCGGTATGGATCAGGAGATGACCCTGCACGACTATCTCACTGGCGTTTTGATGGGCGAAATGCCCGCCTCATTCTCCATGGAGGCGCTGAAGGCGCAGGCGGTGGCGGCACGAACCTATACGCTCCACCGGCTGGCCGGCGGCGGAGTCCTTTCAGATGATCCTACCGTATGTCAGGCCTTTATCCCACTGGAAAATGCGCAGGAAAAGCTGGGCGACGACTGGGAAATCCTACTGGCGAAGCTCCATGACGCGGTGTCCGAAACCGATGGGCTGGTGCTGACCTATCAGGGACAGCTGATCTCCGCCACCTATTTCTCCGGCTCCGGCGGCAAAACGGAATCCGCACAGGCCGTTTGGGGCAGTGAGATTCCATATCTGGTCAGCGTAGACAGTCCCGGCGAGGAGGAAACCAGCGACTATGAATCCACCGTCACTGTCCCCCTGCCAGAATTCCTCAGTACCTTGGGGATAGACGATCCCGGCGTATCCAGCGTATCCTATACCACCGGCGGCGGCGTGGACACCATTGTCATCGGCGGCAGCAGCTTTACGGGGCTGGAGCTGCGCAAGCTGTTTGGTCTGCGCTCCACACGTTTTTCCATCACCGTCACCGAGGACAGCGTTCTGTTTGACGTGCTGGGCAACGGCCACCGGGTGGGACTGAGCCAGTGCGGGGCTGAGGCCATGGCTCGGAATGGCAACTCCTTTGAAGAGATGCTGCGCTGGTACTACTCCGGTGTAACACTGGAGCCGTACACGCCCTCCGTCGAATAATATAAAACGCCCGGAGCGTTGCTCCGGGCGAATATTCCGTATCCGATTACTTGTTGGGAATCATGCTCAGCACAAGAGTCAGCACCATGAATGCAATGGCAATCCACTTGGTGGCACGGGCAAGCTTTGCGTCCCATGTGGAAGCCTTGCTCTTGGACAGGAAGCTGTCCGCAGCACCGGCGATTGCACCGGACAGGCCAGCGTTCTTGCCAGACTGAAGCATAATAACGCAGATTACAGCCAGCGCCAGAATGACCTGAATCACAGTAATGATAGTTTTAACCATAACGCTCCTCCATTTTGCCGTTTTACGGCATACGGCAGCCGAAATTTGTCTAAATGCGCAATTCGTACGATATATAATACCACGCCGCAGCCGGTTTTGCAAGGATAATTTTAGGGCAATACCGCATAATTCGGCGAGAGAGTCTGACGAGAGGATTTGCGTCAGAAAA
>CAJKSU010000186.1 GCA_905202605.1 uncultured Eubacteriales bacterium | reverse complement strand
TGTAACGCAAAGAAGGAGCGTATGCATGAATAATACTCGGAAGGTCGGCGTGATCGGACACCGGAACCCGGATACAGATTCCATCTGCTCTGCCATCGCCTATGCCGCATTGAAGAACGCCATTGGAGAGATCAGCTGTGAGCCGTTGCGCGCCGGGACGCTCAATGGAGAAACGGAATATGTCCTCCGCCGGTTCGGCGTTGCGCCGCCGGAGCTTTGTCCCGACGTCAGTGCTCAGGTCATGGACATTGACATTCGCCCCATGCCCGGAACTGACGGCATGACCACAGTGCGCAAGGCGTGGGAAACCATGCGTGACCAGCAGATCTCCACGCTGCCCATCACCGATGAAAACGGATACCTCACAGGCATCATTACCCTGAAGGATCTGGCGATGGCGAATATGGATATCTCCAGCACACGGTTTCTCTCCGTATCCCATACTCCCTATCGAAACATCATCGAGACGCTGGGCGGTACACTGATCACCGGCGATCCCGACGGCTGTGTCACCACCGGCAAGGTGGTCGTGGGTGCGGCAAGCCCAGAACTGATGGAGGAAGTGCTGGAGCCGGGGGATCTGGTTCTGGTGGCCAACCGGTACGAATCCCAGTACTGCGCCGTTGAGATGGGCGCGGCCTGTATCGTGGTCTGCACCGGCTCCGCCGTTCCCAAGACCATCATCCGACTGGCAAAGGAAAAGGGCTGTACCATCATTTCAACGCCCCATGACACCTATCCCGCCTCCTGCATGATCTCCCAGAGCGTCCCCATCTCCTATTACATGCTGCGAAACAATCTGCTGACCTTCCGCACCACCGATTCCGTAGAGGATGTCAAGGAGGTTATGGGTAAGGTTCGCTTCGTCTATTTTCCTGTTCTGGACACCGAGGGGAAATATGTGGGCGTGATCTCCCGCCGGAACCTGCTGAATCTTCGCCGGAAGCAGCTGATTCTGGTGGATCACAACGAAAAGACCCAGTGCGTAGACGGCTGGGAGGAGGCCGAGATCCTTGAGATCATCGACCACCACCGAATCGGCAATCTGGAAACCTCCGGCCCGGTGTATTTTCGCAATCAGCCGGTGGGCTGCACCGCCACGGTGATCTATCAGATGTATCAGGAAGCGGATCAGGACGTACCTGCCGACATCGCCGGGCTGCTGCTCTCCGCCATTCTCTCGGATACCCTGAAATTCCAGTCCCCCACCTGCACCCCGCTGGATGTGCGCACCGCAAAAAGCCTTTCCGCCCTTGCGGGTGTAGAAATCGATGATCTGGCGCAGGCCATGTTTGAGGCAGGCGAAAGTCTGGAGGGCAAAACCGCCGAGGAGATCTTCCAGCAGGACTATAAAACCTTCCTGCAAGGCTCCCTGCAAATTGGTGTCGGTCAGGGCAGCTTTGTGAGTCAGGCCAACTATGACAAAGCCCGTGCTATGGTGTCGGAATACCTCTCCACTGCAAAACTGAACGTGGATATGGCCTTCTATATGCTCACCTCCCTGCAGGATCAGTCCGCTATGATCCTCTGCGCAGGTGACGGCGCACAGGCGCTTCTGAGCCGTGCGTTCCACACGGAGCCGACAGACGGCGGCGTGCTGCTTCCCGGCGTGGTGTCCCGGAAAAAGCAGTTTGTGCCGCAGCTGATTCGGGCATTGCAAGAATAAAGAAAATATCCTCAGACTGTACCGCGTTGGCGCAGTCTGGGGAATTTCTCGTCCATTTTTAACAAAAACAAAAAGAGAAGCCTTGAAATTCAAGACTTCTCTTGGCAGGGGATGAGGGATTCGAACCCCCGAAAACGGAGTCAGAGTCCGGTGTGTTACCGTTACACTAATCCCCTATGCACATGCTTTCGGATTTCCCCTGAAAGCATGATTTATTATACACCAAAATTCTAAAATGTCAAGCACTTTTTGCGGGAAAGCAAAATCTTTTTTCCGCATTACGGCTCGTAATCGAATTCGATATCGTAGATGCTGACGGTATCGCCCTTTTCGATCCCCATCTCCTCCAGCCGATCAAACAGGCCGCACTTCCGCAGCTGGCGGTCAAAGTACATCCGGGACTCATAGTCGTCAAAGTTGATATCTGCAATCAGCCGCTCCAGCCACGATCCGGACACCAGCCAAAGGCCGTCCTGCGGCTCAATGGTGATCTCGTCCACACTGCCCGCCTGCGGCAGCGGCTTTACATACTCTGCCTCATACACCGTGATAGGCGGCAGCTCCTGAAGGCGGTTATAGATCTCCCGCATCAGCTCCATGGTACCCTTGTGAATGGCGGCAGACATCTCATAGAGAGGCAGACTATGCTCTTTTGTATAAGCCCGCAGCCGCTCCAGATTCTCCGGATCCTGAAGAATATCCATCTTGTTTGCCACTACGATCATAGGCCGCTTTGCCAGCTCGGTGGAGTACTGCTCCAGTTCACCGTTGATGGTTTCCAGATCCTCCACCGGATCCCGTCCCTCGCTGCCGGATACGTCCACAATGTGGACGATCAGACGGCAACGGTCGATATGCCGCAGGAAATCATGTCCCAGGCCGACGCCCTCGGAAGCGCCCTCGATAATGCCGGGGATATCCGCCATCACGAAGCTCTCCCCTTCTCCCAGATAGACCACGCCCAGATTGGGGAACAGGGTGGTAAAATGATAGTTAGCAATTTTAGGATGCGCACCGGACACCACGCTCAGCAGCGTAGACTTTCCCACATTGGGGAAGCCTACCAGCCCCACGTCCGCCAGCAGCTTCAGCTCCAGAATCACCTCATGGCTTTCACCGGGAAGTCCCGCCTTGGCGAATCGGGGTGCCTGCCGGGTGGGGGTGGCAAAGCGCTGATTGCCCCAACCACCGCGTCCGCCCTTGGCAAGGACAAAGTCCTCCTGATCGGACATATCGTGAATCACCTCGCCGGTTTCTGCATCCCGTACCACCGTTCCAAGCGGCACAGAGATGATCAGATTCTCGCCGTTGTGACCCTTCATATTGCTGCCCTGACCGTTGCCGCCGGGCTGCGCAGTGTACTTCCGCTTGTAACGAAAATCCATCAGCGTGGTCATGCCGGTGTCCACCCGCAGTACAACGCTGCCGCCGTGACCGCCGTCGCCGCCGTCCGGGCCGCCTGCCGCGATATATTTTTCCCGCCGGAAGGACATGCAGCCGTTGCCGCCATGCCCCGCCTGAACGAAGATACGAACCTTATCTACAAATTGTGCCATCGTTATTCTCCTTTTGTGTGGGACTCCCGCATTGCGCCGCTTTTCGCCGCGATTTGCGAGAATCGACATAAAAGCGGAAAAAGAGGGTGCGTAATGCACCCTCCTGTTTTCAGCAGATTACTGCTCGGCTACCTCGTAAACAGAAACCTTCTTGCGGTCTCTGCCCAGACGCTCGAACCGAACCACGCCGTCAACACGTGCGTAGATGGTGTCGTCGCTGCCGATGCCCACGCCCTGACCGGGGTGGATATGGGTACCTCTCTGGCGAACCAGAATGTTGCCAGCCTCAACCTTCTGACCATCGGCGCGCTTTACGCCCAGACGCTTAGACTCAGAGTCACGGCCGTTCTTGGTGGAGCCGCCGCCCTTATGGTGCGCGAAGAACTGAATACCAATCTTAAGCATGAATTACACCTCCAAAACCGTTAAATGGTGGGGATTTTCCATAGAAAGCTCACGCAAATACCGCTCCATTCCCTGAAGCACAGCCTGACAGGCCGCTTCATTTTTGCACCGGGAAGGAAGCCGCAGCGTGATGGTTGCGGTTTGCTCGTGGACGGAAGTCTCCGCCCCGGCATGAAGCACATCGTTGACGGTGCATTCCGCCAATCGGACAGCCGACGTGACTGCGGCACAGACAATGTCTTCCCCAGCCTCGGCGTAGCCGCTATGCCCCTGACAGGTAAATCCCAGAATCCTGTCACCTCTGCGATCAAACCGAATTGTAGTCATTAGACGGAGATCTTCTCGATCTGGACTGCGGTGTAGGGCTGACGATGACCCTTCTTGGAAGCGGAGCCCTTCTTGGGACGATACTTGAAGACGGTGATCTTCTTACCCTTGCCGTTACGAACGACCTTAGCCTCGACCTTTGCGCCCTCGATTGCGGGGGTACCGAACTTGCTGTTCTCGCCGTCAACGATGGCCAGAACCTGATCGAACACAACAGCCTCGCCTGCCTCGGCGTTCAGCTTTTCGATATAGACCAGCTGACCCTCAGTCACGTTGTACTGCTTGCCGCCGGTAACAATAATTGCCTGCATGTGCTTTGCACCTGCCTTTACATTAGACTCGCTTTTGAGGTGACGCCTGAAAATGGGCATACTTAGACCTCTTTAATGCGGCTTATAGATTATATCATTTTGTCCCGTGCTTGTCAACCAAAAATCACTGTTTTTTAGGGCAAATCCGTCCTTATTCCTCGTCCCAGCCGTCCTCATCGTCACAATCATCATCGTCATGGACATGCTCACCCCCCATGACCTCGCCCACGCGCATCCGGCGCTGGATCTTCATCTGCTCCACCGCCTGATGGATGATTTCCTTTGTCTCCCGCGGATGCTTGACGTTTTTCAGCTCCAGCACCGGGCAGGAGCGATCCGAGGACTGAATGGTAATCGTCCCCACACCGAAGATCCGCTGTCCCATCGTGATCTTCATAGAAAGGTCTCTGACCCGATACAGCAGGATTTCCTCGGATCGGGTTGTCACAAGCCCCGTCTCCAAAAACAGCCGATCCTCACTGAGGGCATAGCGAGTAAAGGACAGGGGCATCCCCAGCCGTCTCCGCCGGTCACTCCATAGATATTCCATGTTCATTTCCTCCCTTGATTTGTGCAGCAGATTTGTTCCAAATTTCCGTATCCCGCAGCAAGTATATAAACAGGCTTAGCAGCAGTACGCCGTAGATTGCCGCCGCGGTGCGCAGGGACAGATACGGCTCCGTCCCAAACAGATAGCGGGAATACACCAGAAAGCCCCCCGCCATCAGCACCACCGGTGCATATAGCCGTCTGGGATACACCGCGCCATAGACCAGTGCCAGCATTTCTGCCAGATAAAAATACCGCTCATGCATTCTGGGCAGCAGCCATGGGATCATGACGCAAAACAGCAGCGACAGGTTCACAAGCGCCCTTTCGTCCAGCTTTTCCGCACGGCGCAGGAACAGCAGCAGCACGCAAAGGCTCAGACTCATTGCCAGAAGCACCGGCGCACCCGCCATATTGGTAAAAAAGCTGTTGTCAATCAGCGCCCAAAAGCTCGGCGCATTCAGACTCAGATAGGGATAGGCCTGAGTCTGGCTGAGGTAGATGGAAAACGTGTCGGAAATACTTCTTCCCGCCAGCAGCGCCGGAAGACTTGCGCCGATAAACGCCGCAGGAAACACCCAGAAAGCCCGGAGCTTAATTCTCCCATCCACCAAAAGAAACGTCAGAATCGGCAGCAGGAAGATTGCCTGAAGC
>CAJKSU010000185.1 GCA_905202605.1 uncultured Eubacteriales bacterium | reverse complement strand
TAATATAATAGGGGGGGTTGGCGCAGGCCATGGGACGTAGCCCATGAAAATACTCCTGTACCAGCGCGGGAATGTCGGTTTTCAGAATGTCCCCAAAAATCAGCGTGAAATTCTCCGCATCCCCCATGGTTTCCGCCAGAATCGGCTGGAGGGTGGTATCCACTTCCACGGAAACCACCTTCCCGGCGCTTTCGCACAGCGCCTGAGTCAGAGGGCCGATGCCGGGGCCGACCTCCAGTACGCCGCAGCCCTCGTCAATGCCCGCACCCTCAGCGATCTCACGGGGAACCCAGCTTTGGGTCAAAAAGTTCTGTCCCTTGGACTTGGAAAAGCGGAAGCCGTGCTTTTGCAGCAGGGGCTTGATCACGTTGATATCACAGAGATTCATGAAAAACCAGCTTTCTGCCGGTTTCCCGGCGGTAGTAATCGTAGGCTATATTATAATATATATGGATAATAGACAGGCATATTATATGGGAAAACGGCGTCGAATGCAAGGCGACACGTCTGGAAACTGTATCATCTTTTAAAAATTCGTGAAGAATGAAACAAACCCCTTGACGAAGTAACAATGTTATGGTACATTGTTACGCGAGGTGAGAATATGGAGGAAAACTTGATCACAAAGAAAGAGCTGCTGGAGATCACAGGCATCTCCTACGGTGCGCTCTACCGCTGGAAGCGGATGAAGCTGCTGCCGGACGAGTGGTTTATCCACCGTTCCACCTTTACCGGCCATGAGACGTTTTTCCCGCGGGATAAGGTGCTGGAGCGGGTGGCGGAGATCCAGCGGCTCAAGGAATCCATGAGCCTGGAGGAGATCGCAAAGCTGTTTCAGCCCGGCCCCCCAGGCGAGGTGTCCCTCACTGCGGCGGATGCGGCTGCGGCGGGGGTGGCGGTGCCGCCGGTCATCAATCAATATCTGGGGCTGTCCGGGAAGGACGGGGTGTTCCTCTATGAGGAGCTGCTGGGGCTGTATACCTTTTCTCAGCTGCTGATGCAGGGGGCCGTCAGCCGGGAGGAGGCCTATGCCGCATCTCAGGCGGTGTCCTCCGTGAACCCGGATATCTCCGAGCCGGTGGTCTATTTGATCCGTAAATATGGCGTTCCCTTCTGTATTACAGTGGGAGAAATGCAGAAAATACAGTTTGACAGAGATGCGGCTTTGGCCGCAACTGTATCCGTCAGTCAACAAAAGCGAGCGTTGGATACGCTGCTGGGCGAGAAAGGAATGATTTCATGAACCGAAAAGAATTTAATGAGACACTTGCGCAGCTGAATCAGCAGCTGGAGGAAATGAACAGTAAGCTGGAGGATGCACGGGAGCAACGGAATAATCTGCTGAGGGAGCGGTTTGACCTCAAGGAGCAGCGCCGCTATCTCCGGAATCAGCGCCGGGAAGCTCTGGATGCCGGGAATACGGAGCGGGCGGAGCGGCTGGATGCGAGGCTGGATGAGCTGCAGGAGAAGTTGGACGCCATCGATGACCATATTGAGGAAATCGAGGATGTGATCGAAACCACCAACGACAGTGTGGATGAGGTGCGGGATGCCATGAGCGATGCCCAAGACGAAATGGAAACCATCGAGGAGCGGAGCGAGGAATCCGGCGACACCGCCGAATTCGGGGATGCCCAGTTTGAATGGGGAGAGCAGGTGGATAAGGCCATGGAGGGACTGAATCAGATGCTCCAGAAGGGGCTGAAAAAGGTTGCCGATACTCTGGAGCATGTGGACTTTGAAAACGTTGGCCGGGATGTGTCCTCTGCGGTCAACAAGGCGGGGAAAATCGTGGTCAACGTTTCCACCGAGGCGGCACGCAGTGTAGAAAATGCATGGAATGAGGCCAAGGATAACCGGCAAAAGCCCGGCGGCGTTGGTGACTATCGCGTTTCCGGCAGCGCTGTGCTGGATGGCGGCTGTTATAATAAGATTTCCTGCACCGGCTCCTGCAAGGTGTCCAGTGATCTGGTCTGCCGTGAAATTTCTACCAGCGGCAGCTTCCATGCCTGCGGCAACGTGGATGCCAGCGGGGATATCCGAGCCACCGGCGCATTCCGCTGCGACGGCAATGTGCAGTCCGGCGGCATGTCCTGCAGTGGCTCCACAAGGATCGACGGCAACCTGAAAAGCGGCCTTATGAATGTTCCAGGCAGCCTGAAGGTGGACGGCAGCATCTCCGCCGGTGAAATGCAGGTCAGCGGCAGCTTGAAGGTAGGCGGCGACTGCGAAGCCGACAGCTTTACTGCCAGCGGCGGCCTGACCGTCGGAGGCATCGTCAACGCCGATGTGGTCAAGATTCGCCTGAGCCGCGCCCAGAGCACCGTCGGCTCCATCGGCGGCAGTCAGGTCACCGTAGAGCAGTCTACCACTGCGGGCTTCCTGTCCAATCTTCTGAAGCCCAGCTTCGGAACGCTGGAATGCGACAGCATAGAGGGCGACCAGGTGGAGCTGACCGGCGTGACCGCTCATACGGTGCGGGGCAGCCGGGTCATCATCCATAGCGGCTGCGTGATCGACTGCGTGGAGTATTCCGAAACCTGCTCGGTTGACGAGAACGCAAAGGTTGGACAGTGCGTAAAGATTTAAGGACATTCTGAATAATCGTTCCCTCTCCGGAATAAGCTTTCGGGGAGGGAATTTTTTATGGAAATGGAAATGAAAGCGCTTGCACTGCGGCGTGCCGGATATGACTCCGCAGAGAAATTTGCCGCAAAGAATGGAATTCGGGCGGCAGAGATTCCCGTGGCACTGGCCCCCTATCTGGCGGGGTATCAGCTGCATCGAATTCGCCCCGGCGATACCCTGACCGACATTGCCGGGACGTATGAAACCACCGTAACCGCTATTGAAACGGCAAATCCGGATCTTGCGCCCTGCAATTTGCAGGTGGGGCGGCTGTTGGTGGTGCCGCTGGGTTTTCGTGTGGTGCCGGAGGATACGCCCATGACCTGGCAGCTGATGCGATGGGTGATTCGTGGACTGAAGGCTCGATATCCCGGCCTGCGGGAAGCGCAGATCGGACGGAGCGTGTCCGGCAGGAGCATCCCGCTGCTTCGGGTCGGGCGAGGGCGGCGGGCGGTATACTTCAATGCGGCGCACCATGCCAACGAGTGGATCACCGCGCCGCTGGTGCTGGCCTGTCTGGAACGGCTGCTGGAGGCGGAGAGCACGGAAAGTACGCTGCTGGGGGCAAACATCACGGCGCTGCTGGAGCAGGTGACCCTGTATCTGACCCCCATGGTAAACCCGGACGGGGTGGATCTGGTCACCGGCGCGGCATCCGTGGAGGAACGACAGGCGGCGGAGAAAATTGCGGCAGATTATCCGGAGATTCCGTTCCCGTCAGGGTGGAAGGCGAATCTCCGGGGGGTGGATCTGAATCTCAATTATCCGGCAAGATGGGAGGAAGCGCGAAAAATCAAGGAATCGCAGGGCTATGTTTCCCCTGCACCCAGAGATTATGTGGGGGCGGAGCCTTTGAGTGAGCCGGAAAGCCGATGCATGTTTGACAGCACGGAGCGATTGAATCCGGAATTGATTATCGCATGGCATACACAGGGCAGAGAGATTTACTGGCGATTTCTAGATCTGGAACCGGAAGGAGCGGAGACATTGGGACGACAGATGGCGGCGGCCTCCGGCTATCGCTTGGCAGAAATCCCCTATGCGTCCTCTTTTGCAGGATATAAAGATTGGTTCATTCAGGACTTTTGCAGTCCGGGCTATACCATTGAGGCGGGGGAGGGAGAGAATCCGCTTCCGCTTTCCCAGCTGCCGCAGATGATTGAGGATAACCTGCCCATCTTCCTGCTGGGGATGACCGGCGGTCTGCCGGCACCGAAGGAAGGCATGGTTTCCTATGGTTCGGAAATTGGTGTCGGCAACGGTGCGGAGTGCCAGTCGGCATACTTTCCAACCAAAAGTATAATTCCTGTCAATTCGGCTGCATGGGGATAATTGAATTACCACAAAACAGCGTCGGAGGCGTGCTCCTAAAGGGACACCCTTCGGCGCTGCTCCTTACTTAGAGCTTGTCTGCTAAAACGGTAAGAAAATCAACCAAAACGACAGGTTTCGGCAATGAAACAGGAAATGTGTATTAAAATCATTCAAAGAGAACAGACGAGAATTTGGAGAAAATGCAAAGAAGAATCACGTAGACGGTTTGGGTGGCTCCGGCTCTTCCTAAGAATTCGTGTGGTATTATCTTGGAAAAAATAGAGAACCGATTGACTTGAATCAATGAAAATGAAGGGGAAGTTTGATACCATTTGAGCTATGGAGGATGATTATGGATAATTTATTGTTACGTGAAAAAAGGATTGCAGATGTCCTACAATTAAAGGATAAATCAGCCTGTCACTTTCTGGCGCAGTATGGAGAAATCGTCGACTATTCTCCCAATGCATACTTGCGCAGAATCGGACAGACCACCAAACATCTGGTATTTCTGCTGGAAGGAACGGTACGGCTTTACTATATTGATTCTGTGGGCGGCGAGCATACCCAGTTCTTCGCGCGCTTACCAGGCAGCTTCCTGTCGGCGCTACAGCAGTCCACCGGTAATATGAGCGGTGCGCAGGCCATTGGTTCGGTTCAGGTGCTCCAACTGACAAGGGAGCGGGGAGCGGAGCTGTTTTCCGGCAGTTCGGAGATGCTGCGCTGTACGGGGCGGCTTTTAAATCAGGCGCTGGTGGAGCAGTCGCGGCTGAATATTCTGCTGCGGAAATCCACCCCGGCCCAGCGCTATGCGTGGTTCCTGCGGGAGTATCCCGGTCTGGAGGCCCATGCGGGGAAGCGGCATATTGCCTCGTTTCTGGGCATGACGCCGGAAACCCTGAGCCGGGTGCGCTCCAGCTGGCACACGGCTGCGCCCGAAGAGCTTCTGGCGCAGGATACGCCGGAGATCCTTCGGCTATGGGAGAGTGAAGAAAGGAAATGAGTACCGAAAAGCGGAGGAAATAGAGGAGGAAATCATATGTATTGCAGAAATTGCGGTCAGCAGATCGCAGACGGCAGCACCTATTGCCCGGTCTGCGGCAGCAGCCAGAGCGGCGCACCCTCCGGAGGGCGCAGCATAAAGGGGGATCCTGTGGTGCCGATGATCGTCATGGCGGCGCTGTCGCTGCTTGCGATCCTGTCGAATTTTTTTCCATGGATAGAGACGGTGCCTTTTCTGGATATTCTGGGACAAGGGCAAAGCGTGAGCACGTTTAAAGTGTTCACCGCAATTTCAGAGATCGTAAAGGGAATATCTGATGGAGACATGTCCAATGTGATGATGCTCTTCATCCTGCTGTTTTCCGCAATCGCACTGGTGATGCATATCATCGGCTGCGTCAGGGCGCTGACGCGCAGTCATGACGCGCTGGGTACCTGTGGTGCGGCGGCGATCTTTGGATGCATTGTATTCGTTTTGACGGCAATTGCCGTTTCATCTGCAAACAAAGAGGTGGCGGACGAGTTTTTTTCCGATTTTGTCCAACTGGGCAGCGGCGCGATCCTCTGCATCGTCTGCTCGGTGATTGAGCTTGGCGCCAGCTACTTCTTCCTGCACTACTGGCATGCGCCCGCCCCGGCCCCCGCGCCGGTACCGACGCCTGCCCCGGCAGAGGATAAGAACACGGTACACTGCATGTTCTGCGGCACGAAGTTTGTAAAAAAGCTT
>CAJKSU010000184.1 GCA_905202605.1 uncultured Eubacteriales bacterium | reverse complement strand
GAAAATATTTGATGCAATGAAAAAGAGGTTCTCTGCGGCAGCGCAGAGAGCCTCTTTGGTGCGGTGGGATGTTTTCGTCACCCCTTGCGGGTACCGGCCTGGGCTTCGGCGGGGGGAGAACCCCTCCGTCAGCGCTGTGGCGGAGAACCCCTCCGGGTCGGCTTAAGCCGAACCACCTCCCCTTACAGGGGAGGCTTGAACGCACCTCTATAGTCTCCCCTAACAGGGGAGATGTCGGCTGTGCCGACAGAGAGGTAAATGCGTCAGAGTTACGCGGCAGAGGAGAAAATATTCTTTTTACGCCCGATACAGCGGCAGCATGGCTGCGCCGATGATCCCCGCATCATTGCCCAGCTCCGCACGGACGATCCGGGTGCGGCGGACGCAGTCCCGCGCATAGTCCTCCCGGTCAAAGATCTCCCGCACCGGTCCCAGCAGGTTCTCGCCCTGATTGCACACACCGCCGCCCACGCACAGCACCTCCGGCTGGAGGATATTCACAATGGACGTCAGGCCGCAGGCCAGATACCGCCGGTAGTCGTCCACCACCTGAATCGCCGCCGGGTCGCCCTGATCCGCTGCGTCAAAGGCGGTTTTGCCGGTTACGCTGGACAGCGCCGGGGCGAGAACCCACATCAGGCTCTCCGGTTGCTGCTCCATAGCGCGCCGGGTCTGGCGGATCAGCGCCGTGGCGGAGCAGTAGGCCTCAAAGCAGCCCCTTCGCCCGCAGGAGCAGGGTTCGCCGTTTTCCACCATGACAAAATGCCCGATCTCGCCCCCGGCGAAGTTAAAGCCCGTGAGCATTCTTCCGCCCACCACAATGCCGCCGCCCACGCCGGTTCCCAGCGTAATGGCCACCAGAGAATGACTGCCCTTGCCGGAGCCTGCCACATATTCTCCCAGCGCCGCGGCGTTGGCGTCGTTTTCCAGCACCACGGGCTTGCCCAGAAGCTCCCCCACCATGGCGCCCAGCGGGGTGTTGCGGAAGCCCAGATTGCAGCTGTATTCCACCTGTCCGGTCTGGCTGTTGGCAATGCCGGGGGCGCCGATGCCCACCGTCTCCATCTCGTCCATGGAATAGCCGGACACCTCCACCGCCTTCCGGCAGCAGGCGGCAATGCGTGCGGCGATCTCCTCCCCGGTGGCGGGCAGGCCGGTTTTTACCGACGCCCGACCCAGAATCCTGCCCTGACGATCCACCACGCCGCAGGCAATGTTGGTGCCGCCCAGATCTACGCCCAGATAATACACAGTCATTTCCCCTTTGCTGTATTCTTGTATGCTTGGATTCATTGTATAATAGCCGGGGGTGTTCGTCAAGATGCGGCACCCATACTTGACAAATTCAGACAGTATTGGTATTATGATGGTGTTAAAAAAGGAGGAATTGAAATGAAATATCAAAAAAGCAGCAATGGCGTTGCCAACGGACTGAAGGCTATGGCAGTCATCATCACCTGTGCCGGTATCCTCTACTCTCTGTATCTGGGCGCAGCTCTTGGAGAGGCGAAAAGCTATTTTTCCAACGAAAGGGAATTTAGCTGGCCCATCGCCATTGGCGGGTGCATTGTGAGTTTTGTGATTAGTTATGGCTTGTTTGTTGCAGCGGAGGTTTTGGATCTGCTCCAGACCTCCTGCGACATGGAATATAAAATCCTCTGCCGGTTAAACGGAACAGAGGATACACCGGATTCCATCGAGCATGCCGCCCCGACGCATGAAGAGATGAAGAACGAGCCGATATCATCCCGCAAGATTCCAGCTGCACCCACAATCCAGTTTTGCCCCCACTGCGGCGCAAAGCAGAGCAGCACGGCGGCAAAATGCTGGCACTGCGGCGGTACATTGAGTGAACGGTGAAACGGGTGCATATCCCTCCCACCTTGACATCGTTTCAGAATCCTGCTATCATCCAGAGGAACGAAGCAAGGGAGGAACCCGTATGGAGAACATGGACATGGAACGCATTCTGTCCCGGCTGGACGAGATCACCGCGCTGCTGGAGCGTTCCTGCCGGCAGCAGCAGGAGATATTAAAGCATCTGGGCGGCATGGAGCTTCCCGATGCCGCCGGGGCGGAGCCGTCGGAGCCGGAGATCACGGAAACGCTGGAATTCGAGGAATTCGACCAGCGCCCGGAGGACATGCTCACCTGCCCCCGGTGTCACATTATGCAGTCCGCCAGCCATGACACATGCAGTCACTGCGGCGTGACCTTTGTCTTCCGCAGCGAGCAGAAGAAATAAACGGCGAATTGCGTCCGGTCAGGGGCATGTCCTCCGGCCGGGCGCTTTTTACGGTAAAAGTGGTTGCTTGACGGCAGAAACTGACCAGCGGGAAACAGTACGAATTCATAAAATCATCTTGTACACGGCCTCGGACTATTGTATAATAAGTTCGTCCCCGGAAGCTTACGGGGCGCATCACTGACGAAAGAAGGTCGATTTTCATGTCCAAGATTCAGGGAATTACATATGAGCCTCCGGTACGGGAGGAGTTTAAAATGCCCACGCTGGAGGAAATGATGGCGATGATGGGCGGCGGCCCCGGCGGTCCCGGCGGCCCCGGCGGTCCCGGCGGCCCCGGCGGTCCCGGCGGTCCGGGCGGTCCCGGTGAAGGAGGCCCTCCCGGCGGCCCCAGCACCCCCAAGACCCCTGTTGCGCTGAAGGAAAACGGCAAGCTCCAGATGGGCGAGCTTGAGAAGGCTCCCACCATTGCGGGCAGCATCGGCGAGAGCGAGGCCAAGGCGGTTTATATCGAGTCCGACGATCCCGACGCAGGCGGCATCACCGTTTCCGGCGAGGGGGAGAAGTACACCGTAGAGGACTCCACCATCTTCCTGCACTCCAACTCCAACGGTCTGGGCGGAAAAGGCTCCGGCCTGTTCGCCGGGGATCACTCCGAGATGACCATCCGGAACTGCAAGGTGCTCACCGTGGGCAAGGCTCGCTGCTGCACTGCCACCGAGCAGTATTCCAAGATGTATATCTACAACAGCTATCTCCACGGTCACGGCGCACCCTTTGGTGCTGCTGCGGCAAATCTGGAGGATGCGGGGCATCCCCCGGCAGCGCTGGAGATTCTGGGCAACTGCCGTACCCACTGCACCCAGTCCAATTCCGAGACGTATCTCTATGATTCCACCATCATCGGCGACGGCTGGGCGGCGCTGTCCACCGACGGCTCCGAGGGCTATGTGAAGCTGGAGGCCAACAACTGCAAGGTGCAGACCATTCTCTCCGGCTACGGCGCCTATGCCGACGGCTGCTGCCATGATTTCTTCAACTCCTGTGACTTTGATGTTGCCGATCAGACAGGCATTATGGCGGGCGAGTGCGACATGACCTTTGACGACTGCACCGCCGTCTGCGGCAGCTATTTCGCCCATATCCACTGCGTCATGGGCATGCCCTCCGAGGTGGGTACGCTGACCGTGCGGAACAGCGCCGTGAACTCCGTGAAGGACGCTGTTTCCATCCGCAGCCAGAACGCCATTGTGAACATCGAGAGCAGCGACATCACCGCCGACAACGGCGTGCTGGTTCACTCCATCGTCAACACCGACCCCAACGCCACCAAGACCGGCGGCAAGCGGGTATACGGCATCCATGTCCACCTCAAGGATTCCGAGCTGGAGGGCGCCATTCTCCATGAGGATCCCGACCGGGAGATGAATGTCTACTTTGAGGGCGCTTCTCTGGTGGGCGCCATTCAGGGCGCAATCCTCCACTTTGACGGGGAGAGCACATGGACGGCAACCAACCAGTCCTCTGTGACCATCGTGGGCGAGGTGGACACCGATCAGATCGATGCGCCTGCGGGCGTGACCATTCAGGCCATCGGCGCCAAGGCGGGCAGCTTCACGCTGGCCTCCGGCGGCATGCTGGTGGTAAAGGAAGGCTAAATCAGACACTATATGCAGGCTGCCGCCATGTGCGGCAGCCTGTCAGCGTGTCAAAAAAGTCTCACAGAGTTTGCCGCATAAGCGGCAAATAGAATGAAATTCATTTTGTGGAGCGGCATGTACGCGACACAAAATACAAAATAGGGCGCAAGTGTGTTCGTTGTCTGCTCTCGGCAGACAACGGGCGCGCGCAGCGACCGACAAGAGACTTTGTCGAAAAACCAATTGGTTTTTCGACAGTCTCGCAGGCTGCCGCCATGTGCGGCAGCCTGTTTCGTCTTGCAGTGGTCAGCTGAATATGCTATACTGGCTGGGAAAGAATACAGCAATGGAAACGAGGTTAAAAGCATGATAGAGAATTTTGACGCCAAGCTCAGAGAATACGCCCATCTTCTGGTGGAGGTAGGCATGAACGTCCAGCCCGGACAGACGCCAAGGATCGTCGGCACCGTGGACTGTGCGCCGCTGGTGCGGCTGTGCGTGGATGCGGCGCTGGAGGCGGGCGCCAGAGACGTGATCGTGGACTGGAGCGACGACTATGTGACCCGTCAGCGGTATCTCCGGGCGGAGGAGCAGGTATTTTCGGAGTTTCCCAGCTATTTGCAGGCGAAATTCGACTATTTCACCGACCACAACACCCCCATTCTCACCATTGACAGCAGCGACCCGGAGCTGCTGCAGGGAGTGGACGCTGGGCGCATCCAGACATGGCGGCGCACCTACGGCACCGCCGTCCGCCGGTACTATGACGCCATGACCACCGGAAAGTTCCAGTGGGCCATCGGCGCATATCCCACGGCGGAGTGGGCAAAAAAGGTGTTCCCGGACAAGTCGGAATCAGAGGCGGTGGATGCCCTGTGGGAGGCGATCTTCGCCACCTGCCGGGTCAGCGGCGACGGCACGGCAGTGGAACAATGGCGGAAGCACACGGACACCTGCGCCCGCCGGTGCCAGACCCTCAACGACTATAACTTTAAGACCCTCCGCTATCGCAATTCCCTTGGCACCGACCTGACCGTGACCCTGCCGGAGCAGCATGTATGGCAGGGCGGCAGTGAGAGGAGCGCCGCCGGAGTGGAGTTTGTTGCCAACATGCCCACCGAGGAGGTGTTTACTGCGCCCCAGCGGGACGGGGTGAACGGGCGGGTCTATGCGGCGCTGCCCCTGTCTCTCAGCGGCAACCTGATCCGGAACTTCTATCTGGACTTCAAGGACGGGAAGATCGTGGACATCCATGCCGAAGCAGGGGAAGATCAGCTGAAAGCAGCGACGCAGGTGGACGAGGGCGCGTCCTATCTGGGAGAGGTGGCGCTGGTCCCCTATGATTCCCCCATCCGCAATACAGGGATCCTGTTCTACAACACCCTGTTTGACGAGAACGCCTCCTGCCATCTGGCCTTTGGCTCCGCCTATCCCAACTGCGTGCGGGGCGGCGAGGAGCTGGACGAGCAGGGTCAGCTGGCGGCAGGGCTGAATCAGTCCATCACCCATGTGGATTTTATGGTGGGAACGGAGGATCTGTCCATCACCGGTGTGACCCACGACGGGAAGGAAGTTCCGGTGTTTGTGAACGGAAACTTCGCGTTCTGACGGAGAATCGCAGAAAAAGAGGATGCTGCGTACTGCGGCATCCTCTTTGTGGATCATAGGGCATCGGTGTAAGAGCCCCCCTGTCAGCAAAGCTGACATCCCCCCTGTTAAGGGAGACTAAAATACGCACCCGCAAAAAGCCTCCCCCATCGGGGTCCCCGCCGAAGCCCAACGAAGTGGGTTCGGTGGGGAAAGGAGGAGATGCG
>CAJKSU010000183.1 GCA_905202605.1 uncultured Eubacteriales bacterium | reverse complement strand
TCCGCATCCGTGTGATGATTCCCTCCGATGCAAACCGCGATTACTGGCAGGCTCGCAGCGGCGGCGTGATCGAAAGCCAGTTCTGCACCACTGCCATCACCAGCGGCGAGTTTATGCACGGCAAAAGAACTGACTATCCGGTTATTGACGCTTCCGGCAGGGGCTATGTCGATAAGAACGGCGTAAAGTACGATGTTTACACCTTCATCCGCACCGAGCCTCTGAAGCCCGGTGAGATGACCGAGTGGAACGTCTGGAACTACATCGGTATTGCGGATGAGGCTACCAGTGCGAACATCCAGAAAGCCATCAATAAGGGCGCGATCCTGGTATCCGAGGACGGCACCATGACCGTCAACGTTCTGGTGCAGGCCGACGCGATTCAGGCCGAGGGCTTTACGGATGCCAAGGCTGCCTTCGCTGCATTTGACGCACAGTAACATACCTTCTCTTTCGCACAAAAGGAGTATTACATCATGAAGAAGAAAATTACTGCGATCTTCCTGTGTGTCGCTCTTGTAGCCATCGCCGTTGTGGGCGCATCTCTGGCCTACTTCACCGACACCAAGAGTGCAACGAACACCTTCACCGTAGGCAATGTCAAGATTGATCTGATCGAGTCCAAGCTCCACCGCCAAGGCTCCGGCGGAACCGGGGATACCTCTATTCCGTCCCCTACCCAGACCGCCAGCGGCATGAAGTATGTCAAGGACGGCGTGAAGGCTTTCACCGATGACGAGATCAAGAAAGATGCCGAGACCTACAAGACGGACTATCTGAATGTGAAGGGTCAGAACATGGTTCCCGGCCGCAAAGTTGCCAAATCCCCCTATGTGGTCAACACCGGTGCCAATGACGCTTACATCCGTATCCGTGTGATGATCCCTTCCGCGGCTAACCGTGACTATGTTAACGTGCATGACGGCGGCGTGATCACCAACGTGTGGTGCAGCACCTCCATGCTTAGCGGCGAGTTCGTCAATACCAAGCATAGCGGCCAAGCCAATGAGCCTTATATTAAAAAGGCGGCAGTTACTAGGGACGGCGTAACCTACGATGAGTATACCTTCATCCGCGTTGAGCCTCTGGCCGCCGGTGCTATGACCGAGTGGAACGTTTGGAACAACATCGGCATCGACAAGGATGCGACCAGCGCCGATATCCAGAAGGCCATCGATGCCGGTGCCATCACCGCAACTGGCGACACCATGACCCTGAACGTTCTGGTGGAGGCCGACGCGATTCAGGCCGAGGGCTTTGCGGATGCTACTGCTGCCTTCGCTGCATTTGATAAGTAATTTCCCTTAACGCAGCAGCGCAGGGGCTGTGTTATTCCCGTATGGTCTGCGTCCTTCGGGGCGCAGACCATATGAGAGGATCCGAGCGATCGGGTATTCTCATATGGTCTGATAAAACCATGCAGCTTCGTTTTCAATCCGTAGGAGAATTTTCCAATACAGCTTGAGAGGAGCGGGACAATGAAGCGAAAACTTTTAATTCTGTCGGTGCTGGCCATCTGCCTCGCCATTCTTGCTGCCGGAACCTTTGCGTACTTTACCTCAGAGGATACGGCGCATAATGTGATCACCACCGGCGGCGTAAAGATTGCGGTGCAGGAGTGGGCGGACGAGGAAAAGACAACGCCCTTTGAAGACCTGACCGGTGTGATGCCCAACACCACCGTCACCAAAATTGCGGAGATCAAGAACACCGGCGCATCCGATGCATGGGTGCGGGTGCGGGTGGAAAAGAACATCAAGCTTCAGGGCGAGGGTACGCCGGATACGTCTCTGGTGGAGCTGACGCGCAGCGCCAACCACTGGACGGAAAAGGACGGCTACTATTATTATACTAAGCCCCTGAAGCCCGGAGAAGTCACTGCGCCGATTTTTACTGCCGTGACCTTCAATGCCGATATGGGCAACGAGTACCAGAACGCAACGGCGACGGTGGATGTTTTCGCACAGGCCGTGCAGACCGCCAACAACGGTGCGACCGTCATGGACGCACAGGGCTGGTCGAAAGCGTAAGGAGGACGAGAGCATATGAAGAGTAAAAGGTTGATTGTGCTGCTGCTTAGCCTTACGCTGATCGTCAGCATAGCGATTCCCGGCACACTGGCCGTCTCCGTCGATCAGGATGCCACGAATCGTGAACTTACGGTCACGGAGGGAACCCCGGCTTCCACGCCGGAGGCAGCGGAAACGCCAACCCCCACGGAGGCTTCCAATCCGACGAATCCCCCCGTGCCTGCCGAAACGGAACAGCCCACCGAAACGGAACAGCCTGCCGAGACGGAACAGCCCGCCGAGACGGAACAGCCTGCCGAGACGGAACAGCCTGCCGAGACGGAGGATCCCACCGAGACGGAGAATCCCGTGGAGCCGACACCATCGGCGGATAAAGTGGAAATCAGGTATCAGGTTGTCGGGCCGGAGAATTGCGGTACGCTGGATCGGGAAAGCGAGCTTCTGTCGCTGCCCATCCGCAGCACGGAGGCCGATTCTGCTGAGGAATCCCTGACCGATGCCGGCGCCGACCAGCAGCTTGGCAGTGATGGGGATACGGCAGTCGGTGCGACCCCCACCGCCGCAGAGGGCTTTCAGTTTGTGGGCTGGTACAAAAACGAAGCGTGTACCCAGCCTGTGGATGCAAGCTGGGTCAGCAATCATAAGCTGACCCCCGGCAAGACAAAAAACTATGGAACGGCAGAAGCGCCTGTCATGGGCTACGAGTCCGCAACGTATTATGCCAAGTTTGAGGACAATTCGCCCAGTCTGACCATCACCAAGCAGGGCGCAGGAGCAGGAATCGATGAGAATCAGAGTTTCATCTTTGATGTGACCGGTCCAGACGGCTACAGCACTCGTGTTGTAATCAGCGGCAGCAGCAGCTCCGTGACCATCAAGGGGCTTGCGCCCGGCGATTACACCGTCACGGAAGTCACCGGCTGGAGCTGGCGTTATTATTTGACCGGCAGCTCCCAGAAAATCACCTTGCAGCCCGCAATGAGCGGCACGGTCGATTTTGCAAACACCCGCAGCCGCAACAAGTGGCTCAGCGGGAATGCATATAAGAAGATCACCTTTGGCAGCTGAGAAAGGGGGCGGCAGTTATGAATCAGGACAAACATAGGAAAAAAGGCGGCAGAACCGGAACCCATATGAACAGGACGGCAATCCTTCTTATTGCCATGCTCCTGCTGATCAGCACGGCCGTTGGGACAACTGTCGCATTTCTGATGACAAATACCGAGCCGTTAGAAAGCAGCTTTGAATATGCCAGAGTTTCCTGCGAAGCAACAGAGTCTCTGGGGATGAACGCAAGCCGCTATGTGCAGGTCAAGAACACCGGCACCGTCAATGCCTATATCCGGGCAACCTACGTTGTAAACTGGCTGGATTCAGAAAAGAATGTTGTTGCCTCCGTCCCGGAGGGCTACAGCTACACGCTGACGGAGAATCCGAGCGGCAATTGGATCAAGGGCAAGGACGGCTACTTCTATTACCTTACCCCTGTTGCCCCCGGCTACTCCACGTCGGGCAGTCTGCTGACCTGTACAGCTACATACCCGGATCATCCGGAATACACCCTTTCCGTTGAAATTCTGGCAGAGGCCATCCAGAGCACCCCGAAAAAGGCTATCGCAGAGGCTTGGGGCGTAACGGTCAGCGGCGGCAAGCCGGCCGCAGAGTAAGGGGCGTAACGATGAAAAAGTCATTCAAAACGATATGCTCGCTGGTTCTGATGCTGCTCATGGTCATGAGCCTTGCCTCAACGGCGTTCGCCGTCTCCCCCTCCATTACGTTTCACGGCTTTTCAAGGGGCTTTGATTTTCAGCCCGGCAGCGAGTACACGGAAACCGACCTGTTCGGTAATTTCAAGGACGTTATGCCCGGGGATACCGTGACGGAGACCATCACCTTTACCAACTCCGCCACCGACTGCGACTTTGTGAATCTCTATATGAGAGCCGAAGCCCATAACGAGACGGAAAATCCCCTCAGCACCAAGGTCGCAGAAACAGAGTCCGCTGCCACCATGACGGAGTTTCTCTCCAAGCTCTCCATGAAGGTATGGAACGGCACGGAGCTGATCTATGACGCATCTCCTGACCAGCTGGACGGTCTGAAGGACAACAAATTCCTCGGCACCTTCCGCAGCGGCGAAACCGCCACACTGAAAGTCGAGCTGACCGTTCCCATCGAACTGGATAATCAATACGCCAGCCGTGCGGGCGAGGTGGACTGGATCTTCCATGTGGAAGCGTATAACGAGAGCCAGCTCTCCGTCCGTAAGGTCTGGTCCGACGGCAATGCAAACCATGCCAATGACAGCATCACCGTGAATCTGCTGAAGGACGGCAAGGTGGAAGCCTCTCAGGCGCTGAACGCCGAAAACGGCTGGGCATACACCTTCGATCGCCTGCCGGAAGGCCATACATGGACGGTTGAGGAGGCCAGCGTCCCCGCTGGATATACCGTCAGCTACAGCACAGTTGGCACAACAACCACCATTACAAATACCCGCACGGAACCACTTCCCTCGTCCCCATCCACCCCGCTGGATCTTACGGTTTGTAAGCGCTGGAGCGGCGATGATGGGAAAGACCGTCCGGATTCTGTAACTGTGACGTTGTATAACGGCAATGTGGCCTATGACACCGTGCGTCTTGGCGCATGGAACAACTGGAGTCATTCCTGGAACGACCCGAGTGCCTGCGGCAACTGGCAGGTGGTTGAAACCAACATCCCCAAGGGTTATGTTCCGTCCTACAGTGTCTCCGGCAATCATGTTACCATCACCAACACCCGCAGCCTGATCCAGACCGGTCAGCTCAACTGGCCCATTTGGGTGCTGGGCGGCGCAGGACTTGCCCTTGTTGCTCTCGGCGTGGTCTTGCTGGTGATGAGAAAGAAGAAGAAGAATCGTGCCTAAAAAAGCGGGCATTGCGATCATAGCAGTGGGAGCAGTGCTGATTCTGTCAGCACTGCTCCTTCTCCTGTATAACCGCCATGAGGACGCGCAAGCCGGTCAGGAAGCCGAGAGCCTGCTGGTGCGCGTAGAAGCGGCTGTATCCGCACAGCCGACGGATGCGCCTGCTGTAAGCACGCAAGCCACGCAGGAAGCCGCGTTAGCCCCCTCCCCGACCCCACTTGACCCGGAAATGCCGGTGGTCACGCTGGACGGCTATGATTATGTAGGCTATGTGGAAATTCCGATGCTGGAGCTGAAGCTGCCGGTCATGGCAGATTGGGACTACAAGCGGCTGAAAGTTGCCCCCTGTCGTCAATTCGGGTCTTCCCGCACGGACGATCTGGTGATCGCCGCACATAATTATGAAAGCCATTTTGGGCATCTGAAGGATTTGTCCGTGGGCAGTACCGTTACGTTTACGGACATGGCGGGAATCGTCAATACCTACTGCGTTGAGAAGATTGAAACGCTGAACCCCGACGATGTAGACGCCGTGCAGAACAGCGGGTATGATCTTGTTCTCTATACCTGCACCCGAGGCGGCAGAACAAGGGTAACCGTATTCTGCAATCGGACACCGATGACTGCGTATCCTTGAATTTCACAAAAAACAAATAATCCGAATCCATCTTTCATTACGAAGACCGGATTCGGATTATTCTGATTTGGTGCGAGTGGCGATACAGGACTGAAATGTCCGAAGAAAGGAAAAAACCAAATCGAAGCCCAGCGCAGCGGGTTCGATTTGGAAAGGAGGAGCAAGGAAGCGGGCGGATGACGT
>CAJKSU010000182.1 GCA_905202605.1 uncultured Eubacteriales bacterium | reverse complement strand
CGCACTCGTCCCCCGCTCCTGTACCCACGCCTGCCTCGGCAAACGATAAGAACACGGTACACTGCATGTTCTGCGGCACGAAGTTTGTAAAAAAGCTTCCGGATACCCCCTGCCCCAACTGCGGGAAAAAGCAGCCCCAGACGGAAAATATGACCCCGGCGGGCGGCCTGACCTGCCCCAAGTGCGGCAGGTTTAATCCCAAGGGTTCGGTGAAGTGCTCCGGCTGCGGCTGGTCCTTTGCGGGCGGCAATCAGCCATCTCAGCCGCCGAAGAAGATCACAAATAAGTGGATGAAGGACGCAAAGGAAATCCCGCTGGATGCCCCCACACCGCCCGCGCCCTCTGCGGCGTCTACAAAGTTCTGCGGCATGTGCGGAAAGAAAATTCCGGCAGACGTGACGGTTTGCCCCTATTGTAAGGAAAATACGTAAATAGAGAAAGGTGAAGGTATTATGATTTGCCCCTATTGCAGAGAAATCATTGATGACGATTCAAATTTCTGTGACCACTGCGGCAGACCGCTGGACAAGAAAAAAAGTGAGCCTGAGAAGAAGAAAAAGAAGAAGTGGCCCATTGTTCTTGCGGCGGTGCTTGCATTCCTGGTGATCGTGGCAGCGGTGGTTTTGCTGATATTGAAGCCTTGGAAGGCGGATGCCTTTGAAACCTATATTCGGCAGGGCGATGCCGGAAACGCCGTTACATACTACGAGGAGAACATCAGCGGCAAGGCGGAGAAGGAAGAGTCCGCAAAGAAGTTCCTGTCCGACTATCTCAGCGATACACTGAAAGCCTATGAAAGCGGCGACAGCAGTCAGGAGGACTGGAACAGTGCCTATGAGACGGTGAAAAAGGCGGATAAGAGCCTGAATCTGGTTTCCGATGAGCTGACGGCGGCGAAGGACGAAGCACTGGCGGTAGAGGCCTCCAAGGAGAACTATCAGAAGGGGCAGGAGTGCCTCAAAAACAAGCAGTACCTCGATGCAGGCGCAGCCCTTGCGCAGGTTATCGAGGAGGACAGCGAAAACTACTCCGATGCCCAGAAGGATCTCGAAGGCATGAAGGAAAACTATATGTCGGAGCTGAAAAAGACGGCGGAATCCTATGTTAAGGATGAAAAGTATGATGACGTTGCGGCTCTGCTTGCCGATGCACAGGCGATTTACGGAGAAACCGATGACCTCAGCGACCTGAAAAACAGTACGCTGGCTGAGCAGTATGAAAAGATAATTGATGAGGCAATCGAAAATGCCGACTTTGGTGCGGTGGTAGCTGCCTATCAGGAAGGCCACGTGACCCTTGGCATTGTGTTTGACGATGCGTTCACCGGCAAGGTGGAGGGCTGGATTCGGGACAATGCCACCACCGGAGCCAGAGATGCGGCGGACAAATATAACTTTGAGGCTGCCTTTGGCGTGGTAGACGAGGCGCTGGCGGCGATGCCTGAGGATGAAACCCTGACGGCGCTGCGCGCTGAGCTGGTAGAAAAGCAGGAAAAAGCGCCGGTGTGGCTGGTGAACTGCGTGGCGGTTGAGTCGCAGGATATCCGAATGGTAACGGAGCCGGTGAAGGATGTCTGGGAAAACACATATGATAATGTCATCGAGGGTGAAGCGTTCGGCGCAAAAGTCAGCTACCATTTGGGCGGCGAGTATAAGACTTTGACAGGAATCATCTATCCCAATACGAAAGATACCGGTTCCGTCTTCGGCTTCATCATTTATGGTGACGGTAATGAGCTGCTCTCTGCAACCGTCAATGGCGGAGCTGCACCGGAAGAGATTAGCGTGGATATATCCGGTGTAAACGATATAGCCATTGTTATTAACGGTGAAGCAACGGCACCCCCCTGCCTGGCAAATGCAATGCTCTGGAAGGAGTAAGATGCCGGAAAGAAAGGATGCGCGGATATGGAAATTATAATTATTGGCATTGTGATCCTGATTGCGGGAGCCGTATTTATATTCTGCCTGACCAAGCTGGGCGGTCATTCGGATTCCGGAGCACCGGTGGAAAAGACGGAGAAAAGATCCTCCGGGGAGAAAAAAGCGCCCAAGGATAAGCCGCCCAGAGATATACCGGTCAAGGAACCGCCCATCAACTCGGCTCCCGCACCCAAGGATGCGCCCAGAGATCTGCCGGATCCGGAGCCGGGGTCGGATACCGTGAGCTTCTTCAAGGCGGAATATAAGCCCAAGCACATCTGGATCTGCAGCTGCTGCGGCGTGGAAAACGCTCATGAGCAGACGGTCTGCGAGGTGTGCGGCACGGAAAGAACAAAGGCTTAACGGAGGGAGAAAACCTATGTATTGCAATCATTGCGGAAAAAATCTGGAGCCGGGTACGGTCTGCTGCCCCTATTGCGGGCAGAAGGCGGAGTCGCTCAGCGGCGGTACGGGCTTCTGGGATCTGACGGATGAGCCGCGGAGCCAGCAGCCGGCGGCACCCCAGCAGCCGCTGGCCCCACAGCAGGCGGCCCAACCTGCGCCGCCGGTGCGGCCTGCGGCAAGCAGACCCGAAGCGCCGGAGCAGAAGCAGCCAAACGGAACGCAGCCGCAGGCTGGCAACAACCTCATTGCGGTTGTTGCGGCGGTGCTGGCAGCTGGCGCGCTGATTTTGGGGGCGGTCAATCTGGTGCAGGTAAAGAAGCTCCAGAAAAACGTGGGAGCGCTGGAGGCGGCACGACAGACGGAGCAGAGCGCCGGGGAGAATATGCCGGAGCCTTCCACCATGCCCACGGTAACGCCGGAGGAGGTCACGCCTGCCGAGACGATGGCCCCGGCGGTTTCGGAGGAACCCACACCGACGGTATCGCCGGAGATGGAGGCAAGCACTGCGGAGACGACCAGCCCTGCGGTTTCGCCGAATGTTGTGGCGGAAAACCAGAGCGACTTTAAGGTGGAACTGGGGAGCGAGGATAGCAAGGATAGCAAGGATAGTACTTCTGCTGCGGTTCAACAGAATGACAAAGGACAATTGTGCCTTTATTTCTATGCCTATGGCGTGGAAAAAGATCAGGAAATTAAATGGTGGAAGAAAACGAATGATGATACGCCGGATGAAAATGTAGAACCATTCATGAATGGAAATGTACAGAGCAGTACAGTGGATGAGAACATCGTCCTGACTGCAACCAATGATTATGTGGTTTTCTTTACAGTTGGAGATTCCAAAGAGCCATCTCAGAGCATTAGCGTACTGGAAAACAAGCTGCTCACGGTAGAGAAGAACGATGATGTTCTAAGCTATACAGGAATAAATGGATTTAAAACTCTGATGGCTCAGTATATCATCGTTTGGGAAACTTACGACGAGCGTACGGGTGAATGGAAAGAAGCAGGAACGGATGAGACGATTACATTAACCGGAGGAAATGAGAACAAAAGAATCCGGGCGGCGGTATACAGCGATGAGAACGGTAAAAAAGGAACCCTTGTGGGCTATACAGAGTACAAAACCGGAGCGAATAGCTAAGATGCTTGCGCATTTCGACCTTGTATTCTGCGTGGACGCATCCCAGCGCATGGGGCGCGAGCTGCGCCGGGTGACCCGGATGGTCATGCGCCTGCTGGATGATTTGATCGAGAGAGCCGGAAACGTGGGCCATGAGGTACACTGCCTGCGGGCAAGGCTGGTGGTATTCCGCTCCTGCGGGACGGAGCCAATTCAGGAGAGCCGGTTTTTCACGCTGCCTCAGGAGGCGTCCGAATTTGCACGGCAGCTGACCTCTGTGCAGGCCGTGGGCGGTGAGCCGGGGGCATCCGGCGGCTACGCGGCGCTGGCCTGTGCGATTCGCTCCGATTGGCAGTATATCGAGCAGAAGATTAACCGGCAGTTTATCGTGCTGTTTACCGCGTCGGCCCCGCAGCCGCTGGAGGGTGCGGATGCGAAACATGCCTGCCCGGACAGCATGCCGCGGGACTTTGAAGCGCTGACGGCGATGTGGAATGGAGACGGCGCGGAGACGGCGATGGATCAGCGGAGCAAACGGCTGTATCTGTTTGCCCCGGAATGCCCGGAGTGGCAGCGCCTTGCAAGCGCGTGGAACAATATGATGTATGTGCCATGCCCCGCAGGACGCGGGCTGGCGGCGCATGAATACGAATGGATCGTACATACCATGGTGGAGTAAGTCAGTACCGCATAACCGAAATAAAAAAGGAGCGAATAATCATGGGAAGTAATTTTAAGCTGAAGTACAACGTGGATCTGGTATTTTGTATTGACGCAACCCAGAGCATGGACGGTATTCTGGACAAGGTAAAGCTCAATGCCCTGCATTTCTATGATGATCTGACCGCAGCCATGCAGGAGGAGGGGAAGCATGTGGATTCCCTCCGGGCCAGAATCGTGGCGTTCCGGGATTACCGGGCGGATCGGGAGCCAATGATGGTGACCAATTTCTTTGAGCTGCCTGCGGAGGCGCAGGATTTTGCCGACTGTATTATGAGCATTGAGCCCAACGGCGGCGGCGACGATCCCGAAGATTCTCTGGAAGCCCTGGCCTACGCCATCCGCTCCGACTGGCGGCGCTCTCAGGGGGCGCTGAACCGGGAGGTCATCGTACTCTGGACGGACGCAGGCCCCCATCCCATCGGCTATGGCAGCGTTTCCCCCAACTATCCCAAGGGCATGCCCAAGAATCTGGAGGAGCTTTCCGCATGGTGGGGCGCACCCGGCGCACCCGGCTATATGAACGAGCGTGGCAAGCGTATCCTGCTGTACGCGCCGGAGGATCCCACCTGGGAGAATATCGCCAACAGCTGGAACAACAGCCTGTTCTTTGCCTCCGAGGCCGGACAGGGTCTGGGCGAGCATGAGTATAACTGGATCATCCACACCATCGCACAGTCGGTCTAGGAGCAAACCAATGACGTTATTGGAGCATTTGGACATAACCTTTGGGTTCTGCCACGAGAGAAAAATCGGCAAGGGCGAAGACAGCTGGGGCTATGTCTTCCATGAGGCGGCAGGCTTTATGGGTGTCTTTGACGGCTGCGGCGGAGCGGGCGCACAGGTATACGAGCGGATGCAGGGGCATACCGGCGCGTATCTTGCCTCCCGCACCGTGTGCGATGCGTTTCGCAACTGGTTCCGGCGCTACAGCACCGGAAATGCCCAACTGGGGGATGGCACTCTGGAAAAGATGATTCAGGAGGAGCTTCAAATCGCAGGCGGCTTTGAGGGGCAAAGCACCAGCCGCATCCGCAGTAAGCTGATGCGGAAGCTCCCCACCACGGCGGCGGTATGGCTGACGGTGCCGGATGACAAGCAGGTTTACGCGGTGTCCATTTCAGCGGGAGACTCCCGCACCTATCTGCTGGACTACAGCGGCCTCAAGCAAATCTCCAAGGACGATCTGCGGGGAGAGGATGCCATGAGCGATATCTATAACAGTGCACCTATGACCAATATGATCTCCGCCGAGCAGCCGGTGAGCCTGCACTATGCGCCGCTGCGGCTGGAGAATCCGTGTATTCTGCTCTCTGCAACGGACGGCTGCTTCGGCTATCTGGGCAGCCCCATGGAGTTTGAATATCTGCTGCTGGATACCATGATGACCTCTCAGAATGCGGTGCAGTGGCAGAAGAAGCTGGAGCATGCGGTGGAGGAGGTCGCCGGAGACGATCAGTCTATGGCGGTGGCGGCCTTTGATTATGGCAGCTTTGCAGGGATGCAGCGCGCCATGGCGGAGCGGCATGCGGCGCTTTCCGCAATGATCGAGGCCTTTGGGGATGAAAACCAGCGCCGCTGGGATGCGTGGGAGGCCTATAAGCAGGAGTACTACTCCATGGCAGTGGGAGGTGTTCCGGAAGTTGAGCAATGATATTATCGGCGGCTATCGGCTTCTGGAACCGTTGACCAATAAGAATGCG
>CAJKSU010000181.1 GCA_905202605.1 uncultured Eubacteriales bacterium | reverse complement strand
AGCTCACCAAGGAGCTGGGTGCGGAATTTGTCTACGGCATCACCGGTGATTATCTGGAAAAGGACGAAGCCGGCAGAGTGACGGCGCTGATCGGTCATAATTATAAGAAGGAGTACTTCCGCTTTATCGGCAAAAACGGCATCATCCTTGCCGCCGGCGACTTTTCCGGCAACCGCCAGATGGTTATGGATCTGCTGGGGGAATACGCCGCCCTCACTGAAAACGGCGAAAAGTTCCCCTACATTCCCGCTGGGCGCAAAGGTAAAGGCATTCAGATGGGTCTGTGGGCAGGTGGCAAGATGGAACCCGGTCCCCGCGGCGGCATGTGGTGCTGTGTCGGCGGCAGCGGCGGCCCCATGGACGGCAGTGCCTTTCTGCGACTGAACAAACACGGCAAGCGCTACACCAACGAGGGCATCATGGGCTACTGGGGTGCGGGGCTTCAGGGTGCGCGTCAGCCCAAGGGCGCCATCTACACCGTTTGGGATTCCAACTGGCGGGAGGAGCTGGAGTATCAGACGCTGGATCACACCGCAGTCGATATGTCCGACACCGAAGCGCTCCGCCGCATCGAAATGCAGCTGGAGAAGGCACAGCGCATGGGCGTAGACGACAGCTACCGCCCCCAGGGGCCGCCCAGTGCCAACATGGGCCCCAACAATCTGCTGGCCTGCGCCGACACCATTCCGGAGCTGGCGGGCAAGCTTGGGCTGACCGGCACAGACTGCGAAAACTTTATTGCCTCGGTGGCACGGTATAATGAGCTGGCGCACAAGGGCCGGGACGAGGACTTTGCCAAGGATCCCCGGCAGCTCCATCCCATTGAAAAAGGCCCCTTTTACGCCTTCTGCGAAAACGCGCGTGCCGTGGGCTTCCTGATGGTCACCGTCTGCGGTCTGGTGGTAGATGAGCATCAGCAGGTCATCGGTAAGGATGACGAGCCGATCCCCGGCCTGTATGCCACCGGCAACTGCTCCGGCGAACGCTTCCCGATCATGTATACCACCCCGGTAGCAGGCGTCTCCATCGGCATCGCCTATACCCTGGGCAGGATCGTGGGCGACTATGTGGCAAAGCACAGCTAATTAGATAGCGCACATAATAGCGTACATAAAACCCGTTGCGGAGCTTGAAGTGACCGCAGCGGGTTTCGTGCATGTAAACTTAAATGGAGATCGCCGCGGCAAACGCAGCTCTTACCGCCTTCTGCACGTTGGCAGCCTTTTCGCAGTCGCCCACGGTATAGACCCGATAGGCCGGATCATACAGCGCCAGCGCATCCGCCTGACGGGGACGCATGCCCGCCGCCATGACCACGCTGCCGCAGGGCAGCAGCTGCTCCTTGCCCTCGCTGTCCTGATAGGCAACTCCCTTGGCGGTAATGCCGGTGCAGCGTCCACCGGTCACTGTTTTCAGGTTGTCATGGTAGCCCATATTCCGGGTCAGCCGGTTCCGGTAGGAGGCCGAAGCATCCACCAGAATCTTCTCCTGCATCTCCAGCACGGTCACATCATGCCCCTGCTCCACCAGATGCAGCGCCGTCTCACAGCCCACCTGACCGCCGCCGATGACCACCACCGACTGCGCCAGCTCCGCTTCCTTCCCGTAGACATACGGCGCAGGAACCGCCATCTCCGCCCCCGGAATGGGCAGGATCAGCGGGGACGCGCCCACCGCCACGATCACCGCGTCAAAGTTGCCCTTTACCAGCAGCTCCCGGGTGGCCTTGACCCCCAGCGCAACCTCCACCGGAGATTTGCTCAGCTGATAAATCAGGAAGTCCTTGTACTTCGCCAGAGAGTGCTTAAACTGGGCATAATCCGCAAAGTTCAGCTGACCGCCCAGAGCATCCTTTTCCTCAAACAGCGTGACCGTATGGCCCCGCTGGGACGCTGTCAGAGCCGCCTGCATGCCCGCCGGGCCGCCGCCGACCACCGCAACCTTTTTCAGCTGCTTCGGAGGCTTGTCCAGCTTTTCCATTTCATGCTCAATGCCCATCAGGGGGTTGACGGTGCAGACAAAGGTAATGCCGTCGATGCAGGCGGAGTCATGGCAGCGCATACACTTGACGCAGGGCACCACGTCCTCGCCCCGCCCCTCATAGGCCTTCGCGCCAAGGTTCGGGTCCGCCAGCCAGCCGCGGGCCATGGAAATAAGGTCGGCCTTGCCGGAGGCAATGGCGTCCTCCATCTCGTCGAGATCCTGATAGCCGCCGATGGTCAGCACCGGGATCTTTGCGCCGCTCTCCTTGATCTTCTGTGCCATCCACAGATTGGGGGTATCCGGCTCAAAGCTCATGCAGTGCGCCTGCCAGCCGGTGGCGGCGTGAACATGGAGGATATCCGCATGGTTTTCCACCAGCTTTGCCATCTGACATGCATCGTCGATGGTAAAGCCTGCGTCCTCCGGCAGCTCGCCGGACATTCTCAGCTCGATCAGGAAGTCCTTCCCCGCCGCCTGATGGATGGCGTCGCAGCACTCATTCAGGAAGCGCAGCCGGTTCCCCAGACTCTGCGGGCCATATTCATCCTGCCGCTTGTTGGTTTTCAGGCTCAGGAAGCCGCCGAACAGGCCCATGTCATAGGCCATATGAAGCATGCACATATCATAGCCGATGCGCTTTAAAATCTTCACCTGATCCTGAAGATTCTTTTTGATGTCCTCCAGCATATCATGGGTCAGTTCCTTGGTGGGCTGACCGGGTACCATACCAGGCCCCGGCACCATCAGTCCGCCGGACACATAATAGCCCCGCTCTTTTGTGGCCGCCTGAATTTCCATGGAGGCCTTGGCCCCGTAAAAATGGATGGCATCCGCCAGCTGGGCAAGGTAGTGCTGGCTGTGACCGATATACAGGTCATAGGACAGGTGATCCTGATCCGGGGTCACCGGATACGCCCCGGTACCGGAGCAGGTGACCACCGCCGCACCGCCCTTGGCTTTATTGGCATAGTGGGTGATAATGGCCTCAGTGGGATACAGCTCTCCGCCCTGCAGGGCATGCAGCCCCATGGGAGCGGTAAACATTCGGTTCCGGAATACAACATTCCCCACCTGAAATGGGGACAGCAGATGCGCATAGCGATTTTCCATGAAGGACACTCCCGTCTTTTTATAGTTTGATAGCTTAAAGGCAATACCGCATAAATCGGCAAGAGATTCTGGCGAGAGATTTTTCGTCAGAAAAAGGTGTAAAACCGCAGGAATACTCTGTGTATTTCAAGGTTTTACAAATACATTTCTGGCGGAAAAGAGTCCCAGGGGTCCCCACCAAAGCCCAACAAAGTGGGTTTGGTGGGGAAAGGAGGCACAGCGAAGCGACTGAACTTTTGCCCTCTAAAGGGCAAAATGAAGGATACGAAGCTTGTGCCGACGCAATCCGAAGACGCATTTGTGCGGTGTTGCCTAAATTATAACATAGTGATGTTGGGAAACAACGGGAAGAATGGCGCTTATCCTACCATATGTGTTGTTTTCATGAAGGATCCGAACTGCGGATTTCCGGTTGACAGAATATCATTTTCGTCCTATGATAGCCATGAAAATAATCCTTGATCACCAATGGAGGTTCTTATGAAAAATCTGATTCTGCTGGAGGGCGGCTCTTATCGCGGCATCTACACCTCCGGCGTTCTGGACGTACTGATGGAGCATGATATTTACCCCGATTGCGTGATGGGTGTTTCTGCCGGAGCGCTCAACGGTCTGGGCTATGTGGCACAGCAGCCGGGACGATGCCGTGATGTTGTGCTGTCCTACGGCATGGATCCCCGCTATGTCGGCACCAAGGCACTCCGGAAGGAGCATAATCTGGTGGGATTTGACTTCATTCTCCGGGATTTGCAGCATGTGCTGCCCTTTGACGATGAGTCCTTTTCCGACCCCGCCAGAGCCTTTTATGTGGGCGTGACCAACTGCCGTACCGGCGAGCCGGAGTTCATCAGCCGTGATAACTGCCCTGATTTTCTGACCGCAGTAGCGGCTTCCTGCTCCATGCCCTATCTGTGCCGGAAGGTAAAGCTGGGAAATGACTACTATCTGGACGGCGGTGCCTCCTCCCGTCTGGGGCTGGAATTTCTGGAGCTGCACCCGGAATATGACCGGGTCGTGGTGCTGCTGACCCGCCGGATTTCCTACCGGAAAAAGAAGCCCTCCGGCCTGATGCGGAATCTGGGCAAACGGCTCTATCATGACTATCCCCTGCTGCTGGACAAGCTCCAGCGGGAAGATGAAGTCTATGCCGCCGAGCGGGAGCATCTGGCGCAGCTGGGGAAAACCGACCGGGTGCTGGTTTTGCAGCCCCAGACCGAGCTGGAAATTGGCCGGCTGGAGCGGGATCTTGACAAGCTGAAGGTCGGCTATGAAACCGGTCAGCGGGACGGTGAGCGCTTCTGGCAGGCCATCAAGGCGCACTGGGCAAAGACCCCGGAGCGCGCTGCCGAAGCGGCCGGACAGGGATAAACCGAAAACGAGCGTATCCGTGATTTGGATACGCTCGTTTTTTATTTTCCAGAGGACAGCGTAAACAGCTGCCGCACCAGCGGTATTTTTCTGCATCCCCAGACGATGCCCCAAGTGACCGTCAAAATTCCCAGTGCAAGCGCAGGAAACAGTATTGTAGATGCCATCATGGCCGGAAGCATCTGCCGCAGCAGCTCCAGCACCAGCCAATGGAGAATATAGATTCCCAGTGAGCACTCCGCCAAAGATGCCGTAAGCTTTCCCAGCTTCTCTCCGGGCTTCCAGTCCCGGAGCAGTAAAAACACCGCAGTGGAAATGCCCAGAGTAAAGATGCTGCTGTAGTTATAGTACACATGATTATAGGTCGTAAGCCCCACCCGGCTCCGCGCCATGGCGGTGAAAAACAGGCAGACCATGCACACCGGGATTGACAAAAGCAGCTTCCACTTGTTCCGGAGCCATTGATTTCCATGGGTCATCAGCCAGTCTCCCAGCGCATAGTACACCAGCGCATACCAGTAGTATATTCCAAAGAAATTCACATACCAGAAGAAGCTCCGATCCCAACTGCGTCCGTCCAGCAGGCCCAGCCCCCAACGGATCAGATATTCCCCATCATTGAGGAATACGTCGCCAAAGGTCAGCACAGCCATCAGCAGCATCAGATAGCGGTAGATCCTCGGCGCCTGAAATTTCAGCGCACTCAGCACCGGGGTAAACAGGCAGATAAACAGGAAGCAGGGCAAGAACCACAGATGCTGAATATATCCGATCCGCAGCTCCCATGCGATGGAGAAAAACTCCCCCCAGCCATACCATTCCCGCCGAATCAGCAGCATGCCAAAAAGTACCAGAAACACCCAGAGAATCATAGTCATCAGCAGATGCAGGCAGCGCCGGGCATTTTTTTTCAAATCCACTGGCTTTTTCAGCGCCAACGCGCCGCTTACCATAAAAAACAGCGGCACACAGCAGCTCAGTGCCGTCTCCAGAAAATAGCGAACATACCCTGCCGCGGTGGGTGCATTCACCACGTCCGGCATATGCGGATATACTACGTGATACAGGATCACCAGATACATGCCCAGCACCTTTATGCCGTCCAGTCCATGCTGCCGTTGTTCCACGATGACCCCTCCTTTTTCGTTTATCCTACCATGGCTTTTCTGCAAAATCAACCATTTTACGGGCAATTCTGTCCAGTTTCGCAAGCATTCGCACAAGAACTGGAACTCTTTTTTGTGCAAGGAGCCAATTATTACGAAATTGTTATTTGTTTTCTTGACAAATTCCACAGATAATGTTATACTGATTTACGAAATGTGAAAGTTCCGTGAAGAATATTACAATAATATAACGTGTTGTATGTTCCTTTCCCGTTCCACCGGCGAATGCTGGTTTACCTTCTTTCCTTCACCCCTTCGCGGCGGGGCTGGAC
>CAJKSU010000180.1 GCA_905202605.1 uncultured Eubacteriales bacterium | reverse complement strand
GCTAACCCTAACTTTATAAACAATGAGATTCATATATAAAGGATGTGCTTCAGTTATGGAAAAGAAACAATTTCAGGCGGAATCCAAGCGTCTTCTGGATCTGATGATCAACTCCATCTATACCCACAAGGAGATCTTCCTCCGGGAGATCATCTCCAACGCCTCCGACGCCATTGACAAGCTGGCCTACCTGAGCCTTACCGAGGACACGGGCATGAGCCGGGGCGATTTCCGGATCCGGCTGACTGCCGATCAGGATGCCCGTACCCTGACTATCTCCGATAACGGCATCGGTATGACTGCCGAGGAGCTGGAAACCAATCTTGGTACCATTGCAAAGTCCGGCTCTCTCCAGTTTAAGGAGGACATGAAGAAGGCCGAGAACCCCGATCAGGCGGTGGATATCATCGGTCAGTTCGGCGTGGGCTTCTATTCTGCGTTTATGGTTGCCGACCATGTAAAGGTGGTCACCAAGAAATACGGCAGCGATCAGGCCTATGAGTGGGAGTCCGATGGCGCTGACGGCTATACCATCACCCCCTGTGACAAGGATACCTGCGGCACCGATGTAATCCTGAAGCTCAAGGAGAACACCGAGGACGAGGAATATGACCGCTATATGGCTCAGTATACGCTGGAGAATCTGGTCAAGAAGTATTCCGACTACATCCGCTATCCCATCCGCATGAACGTCACCGCCTCCCGTCCCGTGGAGAAGGAGGACGAAAACGGCGAGAAGAAGACGGAATATGAGGAGTACACCGAGGACAAGACCCTCAACTCCATGGTTCCCATCTGGCAGAAGAATAAGGACGAGGTCACCGACGAGGAATATGACCAGTTCTATCAGGATAAGTTCGGCGATTATGAGAAGCCCGCTCTGCGGATCAACGCCAGTGTCGAGGGTGCAGTGACCTATCAGGCACTACTGTATGTTCCTGCCAAGGCGCCCTACGACTTCTATTCCAAGGAGTATAAGAAGGGCTTGCAGCTCTATTCCAACGGCGTTCTCATTATGGAGAACTGCGAGGATCTGTTGCCGGATTACTTCTGCTTCGTCAAGGGTATTGTGGATTCTCAGGATCTCAGCCTGAACATCTCTCGTGAAATGCTCCAGCATGACCGCCAGCTCAGGCGTATTGCCTCCAATCTGGAGAAGAAGATCAAGTCTGAGCTGAATAAGCTGCTTACGGGTGACCGGGAGAAGTATGAGAAGTTCTTTGAGGTCTTCGGCGTACAGATGAAGTACGGCGTGGTGTCCGACTACGGCATGCACAAGGATGTGGTCAAGGATCTGCTGCTGTTCTGGAGCCAGAAGGACGAGAAGTATGTGACCCTCAAGGAATATGTGGATGCCATGCCGGAGGATCAGAAGTATATCTACTACGCCGCCGGTGAGAGCCGTACCAAGCTGTCCCAGCTGCCCCAGACCGAGCGGGTGAAGGATCGCGGCTATGACATTCTGCTGCTCACCGACGATGTGGACGAGTTCGTGATGAACGGTCTTATGAAGTATAATGAGAAGGAGCTTAAGTCCGTATCCGCCGAGGATCTGGGTCTGGAGACAGACGAGGAGAAGCAGGAGAAGGAGAAGGAAACCGAGGAGAACAAGGAGCTTCTGGACTTTGTGAAGGAAGCGCTGGACGGCAAGCTCAAGGAGGTTCGCCTGTCCAATAAGCTAAAGAGTCATCCTGTCTGCATGGTACCCGATTCCGGCCTGAGCTTTGAGATGGAAAAGTACCTCAATCGTGTGGCGCCCGGAGACGAGAAGCTGAAATCCGGGCGGATCATGGAGCTGAATGCCGAGCATCCGGCCTTCCATGCATTGAAGGCCGCTTATGATACGGATAAGGACAAGGCCAAGAAGTATGCCCAGCTGCTCTACAGTCAGGCGCTGCTGATTGCCGACCTGCCGCTGGAGGATCCCAGCGCATATACTGACCTTGTCTGCTCTTTGATGGGCTAAACGAATATAGTACCCCTCTGTCAGCACAGCTGACATCTCCCCTTGCAGGGGAGACAAAAGTGCGTGAAAGCCTCCCCTTGCAGGGGAGGTGGCAAAATCTCTGATTTTGCCGGAGGGGTTTCCGCTTCCATCAAGCACGCTTCGGACATGCTCCGGAGCGTGCTTTTTGCGCTTTTTGCCCGGAAATGTTTAAACCTTTATGAACGGAACTTCCGGTTTCTTGCATCATGAGGCGAAGTATGGTATGATGAAGTGTATAACAAAGAAAGGAGGGCGATCCTTTGAGCGAAATTCTATCCGGGATTTCGGAATTTCTGACGAATTTTGCAGGCCTTGGGCAGGGCGTTACCACGATCCTGCGGCTGCTGTTCCCGGTGCTGGCAGTCATCATTCTGGTCCGCTGCGCCATCAGCCTGCTGGGCTTCCAGAAGGAGCCGGAGATCTGGGGACATATCGCCTTTGAGGACGGCTCCCGGCTTCCGGTGACCCACTGGGAGAATACCATTGGACGTACACGGCGGAATGATATTCAGATGAATTTTGAGAATATCTTCCGGCAGCACGCGGTTCTCACCCGCTATGACGACGGCAGCTGGACCATCGGCGATGTGGGCGGACGAGGCGGCATTGCGGTCAACGGCAAGGTCATCACCGGCCTGACGGAGGTTGGCTTTGGCGACCTCATTTCCCTCAATGGGCTGGAGGTCACGCTGGTGCCAATCACCCAGCAGGAGGCGGAGTATGTGGCCTCCTGCCGCACCAATCCCAAGCATGTGGTGTCCCCGGCGCTGACGCTGATCGTTCTGACCATATTCCAGCTTCTTGCGGTGGTGCAGCTGATGATCGGCTGCGACAGCGAGCATTGGAGCAGCATTCTCACGTCCTACGGCGCGGTAATGGTGCTCATGTGGGGGCTGTTCATCTTCAATAAAATCATGCGCCGCAGCGGCTTTGAGGTGGAGACGATTGCGTTTTTCCTCTGCTCCATGGGGCTTGCGGTCATTGCCTCGGTGTCTCCCGATGAGCTGATGAAAACTGTGATTTCCATGATTCTGGGCATTTTTATGTTTATGGTGATCGGCTTCTGTATGCGGGAAATGGAGACGGCGAAAAAGCTCCGCTATCTTGCGGCGGCGGTAGGCCCGATCCTTTTGGCGCTGGTGCTGGTGATCGGCATTGACGCCAGCCAGACCCACGGCGCAAAGGCGTGGATCCAGATCGGCCCCATGACCATCCAGCCCTCGGAGCTGGTGAAGATCTCCTTTGTATTTGCCGGTACATCGACGCTGGATCGCTTGATGACCAACCGGAACCTCGTTCTGTTCATTCTTTATTCCGGCATCTGCTGTGTGCTTCTGGCGCTTGCCAACGATTTCGGCACGGCAATGGTCTATTTTGTGGCATTTCTGGTGATTGCGTATCTCCGCTCCGGCGACTTCGCCACCATCTCCCTGATCTGCGCCGGAACAGGCTTTGCAGGCTTCATGGCGCTGAAAATGAAGCCCCATATTGCCAGCCGGTTCTCCTCGTGGCGGCATATCTGGGATGATCCCAGCGGCGGCGGCTACCAGCAGACGCGGGCGCTGATGTGTCTGGCAGCAGGCGGCCTGTTCGGCGTGGGCGCAGGCAACGGTCAGCTCAAGCATGTGTTTGCCGCAGACAGTGACATTGTATTCTGTACGGTCTGTGAGGAGTGGGGGCTGATCGTGGGTATCTGCTGCGTGCTGTTTGTGGTGTGCATTGCACTGTTTGCGGTGCGGTCTGCGTCTTTGTGCCGCAGCTCCTTCTATGCCATTGCGGCCTGCTCCGCCATGAGCATTCTTCTGTTCCAGATGATCCTCAACGTATTCGGAACGGTGGACTTTCTGCCCTTTACCGGAGTTACGTTTCCATTCCTGTCCAACGGCGGCTCCAGTATGATGAGCGCATGGGGCATGCTTGCCTTTGTGAAGGCGGCGGACACCCGGCAGAACGCCAGCTTTGCTACATCCCTGCCGGCGAACGCGAAAAGGAGGGCGCAGGCATGAAAAAGATATCCAGCCGCGCCATTGTAACAACGCTGCTCTCCGCACTGGTGGTGGTGGGGCTTGTGGCCTTTACGGTGCAGTATTTCCTGAATGCGCGGGAGTGGGTGACCACTCCGGGCAACCCCCATGTTTATTCCGGCGGTAATATTTCCACCGGCTCGGTGAAGGATCGGGACGGTGTGACCGTGCTCACCAACGGGCAAAGCCGGGTCTATGCCACCGACGAAATGGTGCGCAAGGCTACCCTGCATTTGCTGGGCGACCGGAACGGCCAGATCGAAGCGCCGCTTATTAACACCTATGCGGAGTATCTTCTGGACTATAATACCATCAACGGCTTATATCAGAGCGATTCTGCGGGCAATACCCTGAATCTGACCCTTTCCACCAAGGCCTGCGTGTCGGCGCTGAACGGGCTCGGCAGCCGCCGCGGCACCGTTGGCGTTTACAACTATCAGACCGGCGAGATCCTGTGCATGGTGTCCTCCGGTACCTATGACCCGGACGATGCCCCCAGCATGGATACCATCGAAAGCGACAGCTATTATGACGGCGTGTTCGTCAACCGGTTCACCTCCGCTACCTTTGTTCCCGGCTCTATCTTCAAGCTGGTCACGGCGGCGGCGGCCATCGACAACATTCCCGATGTGTCCACCCGCACCTTCCGCTGTGAAAAACAGACGGTCATTGACGGGGAGTATATCACCTGCGAGGATTACCACGGGGATATCTCCTTCGGCACCGGCCTGACCAAGTCCTGCAACATCGTATTTGGCGAGCTGGCGGAGGAGCTGGGCGCGGACACCATGACGAAATATGCCGATGCGGCGGGAATCAACAGCCGGATCAAGTTCGACGGCACCACCACGGCAGCGGGGAATTATGATCTCACTGGAGCAAACGGAGCATCGCTTGCATGGTCGGGCATCGGACAGTATACCGATCTCATCAATCCCTGCCAGTTTATGACCTTTGTCGGCTCCATCGCAAATGGCGGTCAGGCGGCGTCACCCTATGTGGTCGCCAGCGTGGAGACTCCGGAGGGGATCAACGTCTATTCTGCAAAGAAGAAAATGCTGGATCGAACCATGTCCGCCAATACCGCCGGAACGCTGACCCAGATGATGCGGGACGACGTGGTGAACAACTATGGCACCGGCAATTTCCCCAATGTCTACGTCTGCGCCAAGTCCGGTACTGCTGAGGTGGAGGGGCAGAACCCCAACGCCATGTTTGCAGGCTTTGTGCAGGATTCCAGCTATCCGCTGGCCTTCATCGTGATTGTGGAAGATGCGGGCAGCGGCAGCTCGGTGTGCGTGCCGATCATCAGCGATGTGCTTTCCGCATGCATGGAATCCATGGACGCAAATGGATGATCTTGAGAGCCGTTCGGGCAGGGGAGACTCTGCCCGAATGGGCTTTTCAAAAAAGCACGAAAAAAGTGAAAATCGCTCTTGACAAATCTCGTATTCCGTAGTAGTATATATGAGCTGTCTGATGCAGCGCAACTGAATATGGAGCAGTATCGAAGTGGTCATAACGGGCACGACTGGAAATCGTGTGTACCTCAAAAAGGTACCGAGGGTTCAAATCCCTCCTGCTCCGCCAGTTTCCACCGTAATTCTTAGAATTACGGTGGACTTTTTCTATGCCCAAAAACCGCTTGATATAAGGCTTTTCGGCTGTTCCGTCATATAACGAACCCCGCTGCAGAGCTGTTCTGCGGCGGGATTTTGCGCGTTTTAGGAGGATTGCAGCTTTCTGTGCCGTTGTAATCGTTAAAAAGCCGAGTATTCGTTGAACTGCTGAGGGAGAATTGATCCTTGATCCGCAGTCCGTTCTTCCTGATTTCCTCTGCCCAATTTCCCCGGGCAAGCAGGGTCACATCCTTTCCGGCGTGAAACAGATTCCTTGCC
>CAJKSU010000179.1 GCA_905202605.1 uncultured Eubacteriales bacterium | reverse complement strand
AAGGTGTACACCTGAGGTGCGCCGAAGCCCCGGTAGGCTGCATTGAAGGCGTGGTTGGAAACGCCGCCCCGGGCAAGGGCCTTCACATTGGGGATGCTGTAGCCGTTGAAGGGAACGGAAATCAGGTTGTTGAAGATCTTGCTGGCCATGCCGGCATAGGCACCGTGATCCAGACCGATGTCGAACTCAGCAGCCATCAGCTTGCCGTTTTCGTCACAGGCCAGCTTGCCGTTGGTGTAGGTGGCGGAGCGCTTGCCGGACATATGGATGAATTCCTCATAGCTGAGAGAAAGGGTCACGGGAATGCCCAGATTCTGTACGGCTGTGGTGGCCAGCGCATAGGTATTGGCGGTGACGGAGTAGCCAAAGGAACCACCAACAGGGTTGCCGATGAGACGGAGCTTGTCCACGGGGATACCGCAGGCCTGTGCCACGGATTCCCGGCCCTCGCCTACAGCCTGCGTCTTACACTGAACCACAATGTTGCCATCAGTGTCATAGTAGCCCTGGCATACATCGGGTTCGATGGGAAGATGGGGCTCACGCTGGGAGTGGAAGCTGCCCTCTACCACATATGCTGCCTCGTCAAAGATCTCCTCGGGATCCTCGCCCTTGTGGAGGGGCGCCTCCATGTAGGAGTTGGGGCAGGTCTCATGCATCTGGATGGCGTTGGGCATACAGGCCTCGGGGTATGTGAAGTAGGAGGGCAGGATCTCAAGCTCCTGCTTCACTGCCGCAGCAGCAGCCCGGGCATGAGCCTCTGTGTCAGCAGCAACCAGTGCCACCACATCGCCCTTGCGGCAGACCTTGTCTCCAGCGATGACCGGGAAGGGAGGTGTTCCAGTGCCCTTCCAGCGGGGGATAATGGGAGGCATGTCAATGTTGTTGTTGCCCTTCACATCTGCGGCGGTCATGACCTTGATGATGCCAGGCATCTTCTCAGCCTCGGAGGTGTCGATGCTCAGGATTTTTGCGTGAGGCTCCGCAGCCAGCGTCACAGCCAGATAGGCCATGCCGCCGGGCATCTTCAGAGCGATGTCATCGCCGTAATCTGTCAGGCCGCAGACCTTTGCCACAGCAGAGGGACGGGGGCGGCTGGAGCCGTAGATCTCGGTTTCCCCTTCAAAATCATAGGTAATGCTCTCCACGGTAGCTTCGCCCCGCATGACCTTTGCCGCAGCCATGACCGCGTCAATGAGGGGCTTGTAGCCAGTGCAGCGGCAGATGTTGTGGTTCTTCTGGAACCAGTCACGAACGTCCTCACGGGTGGGATTGAGGTTCTTCTGGAGCAGCACATAGGCAGATACAATGAAGCCGGGGGTACAGAAGCCGCACTGAGTGCCGCCGTACGTAATCCATGCCTGCTGGATGGGATGGAGATGCTGGGGAGTACCGATGCCCTCAATGGTGATGATCTCACTGTATTCGGGGACATTCTTCATTTTCTTGTTGCAGCTCCGGCACAGCTCGCCGTTGAGTACGATGCTACATGCGCCACAGACACCGATGCCGCAGCCCACCTTGGTTCCGGTAAGACCCATACGCCGGATCACGGTTGCCAAGGTGTCCTTCTGGGGGTCGCATACCACCGGGCGGTCAACGCCGTTAATGGTCAGATGAATGCGCTCATAGCCTGTGGGTTGGTTGCTCATATTGTATCATCCTTTCGTCAGTTCTTCTATATGTGTCATTCAGCGCATTGCGCCGTATAAACCTGAATCAGCTCCGCCACAATGGACACAGCGATCATGCCCGGGGTTCTGCCGCCGATGGGCAGACCGATGGGGGAATGTACCCAGGCGAGCTTTTCCCGGGAAACGCCCTGCTCCTCCAAAGAGCGATAGATGAGGTCGCGCTTGGTACGGCTTCCGATCATCCCCACATAGCCGGCCTTTGTGGTAAGGGCCCAGGCAAGGGACTCCCGGTCGTTGCGGTGTCCCCGGGTAACAATGACAATAAAGTCCTGAGCAGACACCTTCTCAGGCAAAAGCTCGTCGTAGGCATCGCAGACGATGCACTCCGCTCCGGGGAATCTCTGTGGGCAGGCGTATTCCTCCCGGTCATCCACCACCACGCAGTCAAAGCCCGCTGTCCGGGCAACCTTGGCAGTGGCCTCTGCCACATGCCCGGCACCCATCAGAATCACTCTGGGCGTCACAGGAAGCAGTCCATGGAATAGCTGCTGAGGGTCGTCCTCGTCCAGCCTTCCGGCAATGGATTCCTCCACTCCCTGGGGCAGGACCGTTTTTCCGGAAACCCGGCAGCAGAGGATTACGTCCTCCCCCTTCTGGACGAGAAAGAACTCCCCGGGGATTCGATCCCGCCGGGCAGAGTACAGCCTCTCCAGCACCGGAAGTGAACGACGATCCAAAAGGCAGTAGCAGACCTCGGCGTCACCGCCGCAGATGGCGTCAGAGACTGTGGCATCTACGCCCCGCAGTTCAAAACGCTCCACGATGCCGGAGCCATTTTTCAGCACATCCCGTGCCGTTTCCACTGCAGACCACTCCAGAAAGCCGCCGCCGATGGTGCAGCGCACGGAGCCATCCTCAAGCACCAGCATTCCTGCGCCCTGTCCCCGTGGAGTTGATCCGCTGCTTTTGCGGATCATCGCCAGTACACACCTTTCGCCGGTGTGAACCAGCCAATAGGCCGAATCAAACAGATCTTTCAACGCAGTCACTCCTCTCCATAATTAATCTCCTGCTGTATCAACACTTCAGGAGCCTGTCCCGAGAATGCTACTCGAAAGCGCTCCTGCTGCCAAGTCACTCCGGTAATGGTTCCACAACTCATTACTTCCGGCAGTTTCGTTCCGGTCAGCGCCGCCTGTAGCATTCGGTTGACACCGCTGTGGGCAATGATGACAAGATCCTTTTCCGGCTTTTCCTCCAGAAGTCGCCGGAGGCATGCTGTCACACGGGTTCCGCACTGGCTCATGGTCTCGCCGCCGGGCGGAGATATATATAAAGGATCTCTGCCCCGCCGTTCATACAGTTCCGGCCACCGAAGTCTGATCTCATCAAAGGGAAGTCCCGTCCAGCATCCCATATCTACTTCTGCCAGCTCCGGGCAGATCTCATAAGGCAGCCCCGCCGGGCCGGCGGTCTGTCTGCATCTCAGCAGCGGACTGGAAACGATCCTAGCATTTGGCAGTTTTCTTTGGAGATACAGTCCCACCTGTTCTGCCTGCTCCTGACCGGCAGCAGACAGCGGCAGATCCATTCGTCCCAGGCAAAATCGCTTTCCATCCGGAAACGCAGGTTCTCCATGGCGGATCAGATAGATCATCGTCTGCCTTCCTTCCACTTTCGCACATAGTCCAGAAGTCTTTCATATTGCTCTCTGGTATCGGCATCCAAAAGAATGCCCGGATCCTCCACAGGAACTTGAAGCACAGGCGCCGACTTCAGAAATCCGGCCAGTCCTCCATCTCCGCCAAAGCAGAGAATATCGGGGATCAGCTGCGCAGAAAACAGCACCGGATGTCCCGGCTGCCCCTGATAAACCGGCTGAGCAAAGAGGCTTTCCCTGTTGACGAGTACTCTTACGGTTTCCTCCCTGTAAAGGCACACATCTCCAGGGGAAAACAGAACCTGGTCACACTGATCCACAAGCCACTGTAGCCCCAGCTTCACCGAATCAAGCATCTGACTCCGGGCATATTCCGGATTGTACAGACAGGTTACAGGAAGATCAGAAAGGCTTTCATGAATTTCCTCTGCCCTGTGTCCCGTGACCACTGCTACCGGGTCACAGTCTGCCTCCAGCATTGTCAAAACGCCCCGCCGCAGAATCGTTTCTCCCTTCAGCGGCAGCATGGGCTTAAACGCCCCCATACGGGATGAGAGGCCTGCCGCCACGATCAGTCCGCCGATTTTCATGCGTTTCCGCCTTCTTTCGCCGTATATTTCGGGATGTTATTATCATACAGGAAAGGAGGCCTAAACAAAAGCAACAAATTGTGAAAACCATCAATCCTTTGTTGCTGTACAAATCAGACAAGTCACATTATGATACTTATGAATCAAACCAATCATCAAAATCACTACAGAATACCAGCAGCTGAAAGGAGTTCCATATATGCCGACCAATCCATATCCTCATCTTACCAGCCCCATCCGACTGGGCAACGTTACCTTCCGAAACCGTATGTTCTCCGCCCCCATGGGTGCAACAGACATCACCGCCGATTGCTCCCCCGGCCCCAGAACGCAGGGCTTTTATGAGCTTCGCGCCAGAGGTGGCGCCGCTGCCGTAACCGTCAGTGAGCTGGTGGTGCATCCGGAAACCGACGGCAGCCATATGCTCCATCTGAATCTGACCACCCCAGGCAATCTGGCGGCACACACCTTTATGGCTGACGCGATCCGCCGTCACGGTGCCGTACCTAGCATCGAGTTTTCCCATTCCGGTCAGTATGCAGGCACCTATCTCACCGACCGGGGCAAGCAGAAGGGCATCTGCCAGTGGGGTCCCAGCGACAACGTCCGGCCTGACGGCACTCCGGTAAAGGGGCTTTCCAAGGAGCAGATCGCTGATATTGTAAAGACCTACGGTGAAACCGCCGCTCTTGCAAAACGGGCAGGCTATGAGATGATCATGGTACACGCCGGCCACGGCTGGCTCATCAATCAGTTCCTGTCTCCCTGGTTCAACAAGCGGGAGGATGAATACGGTGGAAGCCTTGAAAACCGGGTGCGCTTTGCCCGGGAAATTCTCACCGCCATTCGTGAAAGCGTGGGTCCCACCTTCCCCATTGAGCTGAGAATGTCCGGCTCAGAGCTGTTCGAGGGCGGCTATGATCTGGAGGAGGGCTGCCGTATTGCTCATGCTCTGGAGGACTATGTGGATCTCATCCATGTGTCCGCAGGCTCCTATCAATTTGGCTTCTTCAACACCCATCTGCCCATGTTCGCCCCCCATGGCGGCAACGTCTATCTGGCAGCAGAGATCAAAAGGCATGTGAGCAAGCCCGTTGCCACCATCGGCGCCATCAATGATCCCGCCATGATGGAGGAGATCATCGCCTCCGGCAAGGCTGATATCATCTACATGGCCCGTGAACTGCTGGCTGACCCCTTCCTGCCAAACAAAGTGGCCGCAGGTCAGGAGGACAAGATCGTCAAGTGCCTCCGCTGCTTCACCTGTATGGCAGAGCGACCCGTTACCGGCACCCGCCGCTGTGCAGTAAATCCCCTTATCGGCAGAGAGATCGAAGGCACAGATGTGGCACCGGCCCGCAAATCGAAAAAGGTTCTGGTGGCTGGCGGCGGCGTTGCCGGTCTGAAGGCCGCCATCACCGCAGCCCAGCGGGGACATCAGGTGGTTCTCTGTGAGAAGTCCGATCAGGTTGGCGGTATTCTCAAGTCTGAGCAGGCCATTGACTTTAAGCATGAAATGTATGAGCTGGGACTGACACTGGAACGTCAGGCTCTGGCAGAGGGCGTAGAAATCCGGGTGAATACCACCGTCACGCCCGAGTATGTGGAGGCCGAGAAGCCCGATGCCCTGATTCTTGCCGTGGGCTCCAATCCCATCGTGCCGCCCTTGCCGGGCATCGACGGGGACAACGTGGTAGTGGTCAACGACTACTATCTCCAGCAGGAAAAGGTCGCAGATACGGTCGTCGTTCTGGGCGGCGGGCTGGCAGGCTGCGAGTGCGCCGTACACCTCCAGCAGGCAGGCAAGACCGTTCATTTGGTGGAAATGCGGAATACTCTGGCTCCGGACTGCAATATCCGTCACCGTCCCATCCTCATGCAGAAGATCGACGAGGGTGTCAAGGTGCATCTGGGCACCGCCGGCCAGTCCGTAACCGCCGAAGGACTTGTGGTGAAAAATGAGGACGGTACTGTGGAAACCATCCCCTGCGACACTGTAATCTGTGCCGTGGGGCAGCGGGCAAACCGCGCCGATGTGGACGCACTCCGGCTT
>CAJKSU010000178.1 GCA_905202605.1 uncultured Eubacteriales bacterium | reverse complement strand
ATATGAAAGGAGAAGAAGTGGCGGAGAGAGTGGGATTCGAACCCACGGTCCCATCGCTGGGATCACCGGTTTTCAAGACCGGCTCCTTAAACCGCTCGGACATCTCTCCGAATTGACTGGATTATATTATCAGATATCTAGGCGTTTGTCAAGGGGAAATGCCGGTTTCCCTGCATCTTTCTTTAATCTCTGGGATGTGCCTTGGGGAGACTCCATCGGAAATGGGCAGAAAGACATCGAATCAGGATCACAAGCAGGGAACCAACCGTCATGGCCCACGCACCGGAGAGACGCCAGAGCAGCACGCAGGCCAGTGCTCCCACCAGAGAAGCACAGGCATAGATGTGCTTGACAAAGATGTATGGCATATTGCCCGCCATTACGTCCCGAAGCACGCCACCGCCGACGCCGGTGATCACGCCCACGAAGACCAGCAGAAAGATGCCATGAGAGGACGACTGGGCAAAGGCGGCCTGAACGCCGATGACGGTGAAGATCCCCAGACCGATGGAATCCATCAGCAGCATGGCGATGTCATAGGTGCGCTGATGCCGCTCCAGAAGCCGCTGAACGGCGGGGAGAAAGACAATGGCGGCGGTGAGCAGCGCTGCGGCGGCGTAGATGGGGTCACGAAAAGTGGCGGGGGGCGTGATGCCCAGTGTAAGATCCCGGATAATGCCGCCGCCCACAGCGGTGACCAAACCGAGGATCATGACGCCGAAGATGTCCATATGCTTTTTGATAGCGACCATAGCGCCGGATGCGGAAAAGGCGACGGTTCCAATGAGTTCGAGTATGATGATAAAAATGTTCAAGTGGCTGCCTCCAGATCGTATATTCAGCGGGGAATGCCGGAATCAGGTGGTTCCGGTATAGCCGGAGGGATCCGGCGCGGAGATATTATCCTCCCGGTTGAGGCCGATGCTCTTCCGGGGGCCGAACTTCATGGCGGGGAAATAGTCGTCCAGAAACTGCTTGAGGGTTTCTCCATATTCCCGGAAAAAGGAGATGGCGTAGTTATAGAGCTTTTTGGGCTGCTCCATCAGGGTGCGATCCTTTCGGGAGACGATGGTGATAAAGCGGGAAATCTCAATATCAGAGAAACGCAGACCCACCACGCGCCCGCCGGCATGCTTTTCGTAGAATACGTTGGCAGGAACCATACTGACGCCGCTGCCGGATTCCAGCATTTCGTCAATAATCCGGGATTCGTTGCTGCACAGAGCGATGTTGGGGGTAAAGCCCAGCACCTTGCAGTTGTCGGTGACGGCGCGGCGATCAAAGCTGGCCTCGTTGACAAGGAACTTTTCATTCTGGAGGTCACCCAGTCGGACAAATTTCTGCTGGGCCAGCGGATGGCTTGCCCCCACTGCCAGAAGAATTTCTTCATCCATCAATTTGATCTGGGAGATTTCCGGATTCCGGAGGGGAATGGGGGTCAGGGCAAAGTCCAGCTTCCCGGAGATCAGATGCTCCTGCAGGGCTTCCGGACTGTAGAGAAACTGGGAGATTTGCAGGCCGCTGTTCTGATGCTCTGACAGGTAGGCCATGAGCAGAGTATTGAGCAGATCAGCAACCGGACATCCAATGGTGACGGTGGTGCTGGAGGACTGCTTATAGGCATCAATGATCCGCTGCCCCTCGTCCAGACAGTCAAAGGCACGGGCAACCTGACGATAAAAATCCTGTCCGATGGGGGAGAGACTGATCCGACCCTTTTTGCGCTCAAACAGCGTGACTCCAAGGCTGTTTTCCAGCTTGGAAATGGTCTTGGACAGGGCGGGCTGAGAGACATGCAGGGTTTCTGCTGCCCGTGACATATTTTCCTTTTCGGCAATGACCTTAAAATAGTATAGATACGTAAGCTCCACAGTGCGCTTCTCCCTTCCAGTGCTTTGAGCCTTGCGGCGTGTGATCGACGGCTATTATTATACGAAATTAAATAACAAATTGCAATAGGCTATAACCTGTGGTTATATATATTTTCATAAAAATAGCGTGCAGCAATGGCTACACGCTGAGAACGTCAAAAAACTTTGTAGGAAGCTATATGATTGAGTAGCAGGGGGAAGAGTGAAGGGGGGCAAGGCCCGCCCTTCGCGTTCAATCAAACGGATTTTTGAACTTCAAAAAGTTCAAAAACCCGCAGTGCAGCGTGTCAAAAATATTTTTTGACACGCTGCACGCTATAGGGGCTGCGGAATTACGAATAGACGTCGATGCCGTTTACATAATCGTACACAACGGTACCGTCATATACAGACAGCAGGGTGTTCTCCTGATTGATGTCGTTGAGCAGGGAAACCAGAACGGTATAGCCCGGTTCGTCGGCAAGGCTCAGAACGGAATTGCCGGTTTCACAAAGAGAAATCAGCGCCTCGGTCAGCGTGTCCCAGTCATCCAGCATATCCTGATCGCCGCCTTGGGCAAGGCTGGCTTCCAGTGCGGCGCCATCCTCCCAGATGTTGATGACCAGCATGCTGCCGTCCAGATACAGCTCATAATTCTCACCGAAGCTCTCGGCCAAGGTGCTGTCCAGAATGTTGACAGCGTCCTCAATGGAGACGGTGCCATCCGCGTCGATGGGGAGGGGAGAATCCTCGCCGTCAGCAGGCTCCTCCGGCTGGGCGAGATCCTCAACAGTGGTGATGGGGGTGATTTCATTCAGGGCGATCATCTGCTCGTCGCTGAAGCTGTAGATGGGCTGGAAAGCGACCGGGGCGGCGGTGAGACCGTCGGAGTCCAGATCATTGGGGTAGAAGTAGAGACTATGGGTAAAGCCCTTGCTTTCGTGTGCGGTCAGGGTTACCGTGGTCCAGTCGGTGGAGACAAGCTTGCCGGACTTGTCATAGACGGGGATCAGCACATAGGCGTCGCTGTAATTCTCGTCGGAATCGTTGGTCATGGTGGCGCTGACCTGAGGACCGAGGTTATCGGTCACGGTGATGTTTTCAAAGGAAATAGCGGGCTTTTCAATTGGCTCGTCGCAGGGCGCATAGTAGGCGTTGAGCGAGACGGACGCGACATCCGCAAAGGTAACGCCGCTGGTAAAGCTCTCATATTCGGTGACAGAGAGGAAGGCGTGGTCGCCCGGCTCCAGCGCGTTGGGGGAAATGTCCACGGTGTTGATGGTGTAGAGGATGGTCCCGTCCTCGGCACACAGATCCAGTGAGCAGTCATAGTCAAAGCTCACAGCGCAGCTTCCGGTGTTTTCTACCTCGGCAAGGTACAGAAATTCCGGGTCGTCCAGCGAATCCTTCTGCATGATCGCAGAGGAGCTGACCAGTGCGCACTGGGCGTCTGCGGCTTCCGCCTGTTCAGGCTGAGCGGCGGAGACTTCTGCTTCTGTCGGCTCCGGCACGGCGGAGGCTTCGGCAGAGGAGACAGCGGCACTGCTGCCAGCGTCCTTGAGTGCGATGGGCTGCTTGGAACCACATGCTGTAATTGTCAGAATCATTGTCAGGGCAATGAGGAGACAGGTAAGGCGTTTCATAAATTCTCTCCTTATGGTATAGATTTTTGCGGATCGCCGGAACCCGTAAGTCGGCATCCGCAGCTGATATTACAATATCACAGGATTTGCGGTTTTTCAACAGAATTATACGTGGTCTGCGGGAGAACCGATGGGGAATGTTCTGCTGGTCGGAGCATTTCAGCCTGTGAAATGGCATACATTTTTTTTGAAATGAAAAGGGTAAGATTTTTTGAAGATAGGGGGTAGAAATGAACGTAAAATTATGCTATTATCTGGGAGAATACAGCGAAAAGCTGCCCAACGACTGAAATGGTTATGGAATTGATATAGGGAAAGCGGATACCTGTCACTGGGACGGGCATCCGCTTTTCTCGCTGCGCATAGGAATTTGGATCAGCCTTCGGACTGCCAGCCCTTGCATACATCCACCCATTCGGTATAGCCGGAGTAGGTTTCCAGTTCGGGAATGGTCAGCTCAATGGCGCTGTTTGCGCTGCCACAGGCCGGAAAGACGGTGGAAAACCGGCGGAGGGATTCGTCCAGATAGACGGTAACGCCGTCGTTCAAAGCAAAGGGACAGACACCGCCCACGGCATGACCCACCAGTGTTTCGGCCTCCTCCGGAGTGAGCATTTTTGCCTTTGTACCAAATCGTGCCTTATAGCGTGCATTGTCGATTTTTGCGTCACCGGCGGCAACGATCAGGATCGGCGCACCGTTTACCAGAAACGACAGGGTTTTTGCGATGCGGCAAGGATCCGTTCCCAGTGCTTCTGCGGCAAGGGCAACGGTAGCACTGGAATGCTCCAGCTCGCGGATGCGGTCTTCTATACCAAGGGCGCGAAAACTGGCGCGGACTCGTTCGATGGACATGGGGATCTTCCTTTCAATTGGGGAAACAGCTGTGACTACGTGTTATTGTGATTGCCTTATAATACGTCAAAGTGTGCGAAATTGCAAGGAAAACACTGCGCAAATCTGTCTGCGGGAGCGTCCGGAAAATGGGGAAACGCATACCGAACTGCACAAATGTCCCTGTTGCCATACGGCTTCGGGGGACAAGCTGCCGGCACGTCAGACAGATCAGGCGAATAGATTGAACAGCATGACCGCAAGACCCAGCACCACCAGAATGACACCAGTGACCCGATTCAGGGTTTTGGCAGAGGCGCGATTGGCGAATACTGCCGCAATCCTTGCCCAGATCAGCGTGAACAGAACGCAGAGAATCCAGACGGTCCAGTCGGGCGCACCGCCGATGGCAAAATGGGATACCGCGCCGGTGAATGCTGTGAAGGCCATGATAAACACGCTGGTGCCTACGGCGGTTTTCAGCTCATAGCCCAGTACGGAGGTGAGGATCAGCAGCATCATCATGCCGCCGCCCGCGCCCACAAAGCCGCAGATAAAGCCGATGAGCATGCCGCAGACCACGGATTGAATGGCGCGCTTTTTCGGGGAAACAGCAGCCATGGATTCCTTTGTGGTCATGACGGGCTTTACAATAAACTTAATGCCCAGCAGGAAGGTCATAAACACCGAGAAGCCGCCCATGGTGGCGGGGGGAACCAGACTGGCGATAAAGCTGCCCACCACCGTGAAGGTCAGCACGGAGCACATCATAATGATGCCGTTGCGGACGTCGAGGTTGTGGTTCTTTCCATAGGTATAGGCGGAGACGGCGCTGGCAAGCACATCAGAGGACAGGGCGATACCCACCGCCATGTAGGGATCCATGCCGAGAAACGTGATGAGCATGGGACTGATGACGGCGGCGGCGCTCATACCTGCAAAGCCGGTGCCAAGCCCCGCGCCCATTCCGGCAAAAAACGTTACAAGAATTGTAAGCAGAAGCTTCATTATCTGGACTCTCCTTTCAAATTGCGGTCAAGGCTGCGGTGCATGGCCTCCAGCACAGAGAAAAATACGGTGCGGTCAGCGGGGGAAATGTCCTCCAGCAGCCCTTCAAAAAAGGAACGCTGTAGAGCCTGCCCCTGAGCGATCACAGACTGCGCCTTTTCCGTGAGCTGCAAATGGGTCACCCGGCGGTCGTGCACATCCTCCTGACGGATGAGATAGCCCTCAGATACCAGACGGGAGACATTGACGGAGACGAGATTCGCCTTGATCATGCGCACCTCCACGATGTCCCGCGCGGTGGAATACTGAGGATTGTTGCCCAGAAACAGCAGAATGTCAAAGGCCGTCTGCGGCAGGTGCAGGGACTGACAAAGGGGACGGCAGGCATTCTGATAGGCCTGAGACAGCTTTTGGGAAAATTCAATACTGGGGATCACAAAATCACTTCTTTCATTAGTCCAAAAATGAAATATTCAAATTTGAATCAATAATAGCACAGAATTGAAAAATGTCAAGCGCAAAAAAAGAGGAACTGCTGCATTTCCATGCTGCTGCAGTTCCTCTTCGTGATTCTAGTGATTCAATTCCCTTCCAGTGCGGCAATGGCCTCGTCCGGA
>CAJKSU010000177.1 GCA_905202605.1 uncultured Eubacteriales bacterium | reverse complement strand
GCCTGAAGTGAAAACCATCATCCAGTGTCAGGACATCGTCAAGGTGTTCCCCGGCGTGCGGGCGCTGGACGGCGTGTCCTTTGACATCCGGGAGGGCGAGGTGCATTCCCTTTGCGGCGAGAACGGCGCAGGCAAGTCCACCCTCATTAAGGTGCTCACCGGCGTCCACGCCCCCGATGGCGGAAAATATCTCATCGACGGGCAGGAGGTTTCCCTGAAAAGTACACAGGAGGGCATTGCCTTGGGCGTTTCCTGCGTCTATCAGGAGCTGTCCATCGCCCCCCAGCTGGACGTGGCGAAGAACCTGTTCATCGGCAACCTGCCCATGAAGGGCGGCATGGTGGATCATAAAACGCTCTACCGCCGCACTGCCGAGGTGCTTGCGGAGCTGGATCTGAACGTCTCCCCCAAGGCCATCGCCGGGGATCTGTCCGTGGGGCAGCAGCAGATGCTGGAGATCGGACGGGCGCTGACCCGCAACGCCAGAGTCATCATCATGGATGAGCCCACCTCGTCTCTGTCCGAGTCCGAAACGGAGACGCTGTTCGGGGTCATCAAAAAGCTCACGGCAAAGAACATCGCCGTGGTGTACATCTCCCATAAGCTCGACGAGGTCATGTTCCTCTCCGACCGAATTACGGTCATTCGGGACGGCAAAAACATCGTCAGCCGGGACAAAACCGAATTCACACAGGAGCAGCTCATTGCCAGCATGATCGGCCGCCCCCTTCAGCATCTGTATCAGAAGGAGCAGGCGGAGATCACCGACACCATGCTGGAGGTCAAAAACCTCACCCGCAAGGGCGTATTTGAAGACATCTCCTTCACCGTCCGCAAGGGCGAGGTGGTAGGCTTCTTCGGTCTGGTGGGCGCCGGGCGCAGCGAGATCATGCGTGCCATCTTCGGCGTGGACAAATACCAGAGCGGCGAGGTGCTTCTGGACGGTCAGAAGCTTCGGGGCGGCGACCCCGCCGCCGCCATTCGGGCGGGCATCGGCTTCTGCACCGAGGACCGGAAAAAGGAAGGTCTGGCGCTGAAGCTCTCCATCCTGCTCAACATGACGCTGGTGCGGCTGCCCCTGCTTTCCAGACTGGGCGTGATCAACCGGAAAAAGCAGCGGGCCGCGGCGGACGAATATATGGAGTCCATCTCCATCAAGGCGCCCTCGGTCTACCAGCTGGTAGGCAACCTCTCCGGCGGCAACCAGCAGAAGGTAGTCGTCGCCAAGTGGCTGATGATGCACCCCAAGGTGCTGATCGTGGACGAGCCCACCCGCGGCATTGACGTCGGCTCCAAGTCGGAAATCTATGGACTGCTCTCCGGCCTTGCCAAGCAGGGCATGGCGATCATCGTCGTCTCCTCGGAGATTGAGGAGATCATGGGCGTCTGCGACAGCGTGGTTACCATCTCCGAGGGCAAAAAGACCGCACAGCTGACCATCAACGATCAGCTGACCCGGGAGCAGGTGCTCTCCTGCGCATTGGGCAGCAAGCCAGATTGGGCGCAATCCGGAAAGGACGGTGAAGCACAGTGAGCAATACACCCGCAAAATCCAAGGATACCCGCTCTCTGTGGAGCCGGTTTATGAGCCTCAACGGCGCGGCGATGTTCATCGCCATGGTGGTCATTATCATCCTCTTTGAGATCATCCTGACCATCACCAAGGGCAGTGACGGCATGTCCTTTATTACCCCCACCAACCTCTTTAGTATTCTCCGGCAGCAGGCCTATACCGGCATCATCGCCTTCGGCCTGACGCTGGTGATGATTACCGGCAACATCGACCTGTCGGTGGGCAGCATGCTCACGTTCCTGTGCTGTGTCTGCGCCAAGATCATGATGGGCAGCGACAACGGCCTTCTGGGCATCCTCGGCACCATCGCCATCGGCGCAGTCTGCGGCCTCATCAACGGCGTGCTGGTGAGCTATGTAAAGCTCAATTCGTTTATTACCACCCTTGGCACCAGCTCCATCTTTACGGCGCTGGCGCTGCGGATCTCCTCCGGTACGGTGCTGGTCATCCCCGACAACTGCGACCCGCTGTTTCAGGCGGTGGGCGTTACCTCCTTCGGGCCGGTACATATTCTCATCGTCTGGTTTGTGATCGTTGCAGTGGTTCTGGGTCTGCTGCTCAGCCGCACGGTATACGGTCAGCAGCTCTATACCATCGGCTCCAACCCGGTGACCGCCCGGTTCTCCGGCATCCGCGCCAAGCGGAATACCACCGTCAGCTATGTCATCACCGGCGTGTGCGTGGGTCTGGCTGCGGTGCTCATGATGGCAAACGTCAAAAGCTCCAACCCGCAGGCCTCCAACGGCAAGGAAATGGAGATCATTCTGGCAGTGGTGCTGGGCGGCGTATCCGTCACCGGCGGCAAGGGCTCCGTCTGGGGCAGCATCATCGGCGTCCTGTTCTACGGCGTGCTGTCCGCAGGCTTTACCCAGCTGAACCTCTCCACCTATGTCCAGTGGGTGATTATGGGCGTAATCATGGTTACGGCACTGTCCCTTGACGTGCTGAAGGAAAGGGGGATCAAGCTGTGGAAAAAGAAGTAAAGCGCAATCAGGCCGTCCGGCTGTTAAAGGATAACAACTCCGTGCTGATTCTCGCTGTGCTGCTGGCGGTGTGCTTCCTGTTTGTGGACGGGTATAAAAACGGCTTTTACAATGTCATCGTCTATTCCAGCATCTACGGTGTGATCTGCCTCGGTCTGGGTCTTGTGATGATTACCGGCAACATCGACCTGTCGGTGGGCTTTCAGGCGGGTCTGGCGGGCGTTACCACGGTGCTCAGCTTTAACGCCGTGTATGCCGCCACCGGCGGGAATTCCACCCTATCGCTGGTCGTTTCCGTTGTGGTCGCCCTGCTCACCGGCGCAGTGACCGGACTTGTCAACGGCTTTGTGGTGGCAAAGATCGGGGTTTCCCCGCTGATCGCCACCATCGCCACCAACTATCTGTTCAAGGGTCTGGTGTTCAACTTTGCTCAAAGCTCCTTTGCCCCCTCGGACGCCGATGCGGTCAAGGTCATTGCAAAGACCCAGCTCTTCGGCCTGCGCTGGCTGACCCCCTCGGTGATCCTCTTTGTGGTGATCGTAATTCTACTGGGGCTGTGGATGTACAAGACCCGGTTCGGCAACCGTCTCCATGTGGTGGGCGACAATCCGGAGGCCGCATCCTATTCCGGCATCAGCGTCTCGAAAACCGTACTCATCACCTATATCCTCTGCGGCGTGCTGGCGGCGGTGTCCGGGTTCCTGATGGTGTCCTTCGACGGCTATACCATCTATACGCAGGGCAACTCCCTGTCCACCTTCCCCATCTCCTGCTGCGTCATCGGCGGCATCAAGATGGCGGGCGGCAAGGGTACCGTGGTGCATATGCTGCTGGGCGTTCTCATTATGCGTGCGATTTCCACCATGATGAGCGTCATGTTCCTGAGCACCGATATGGTCAACCTCATTACCGGTATTCTGCTGGTGGCCGTGCTGATCATCGACCGTCTTACCAGTACCAAGTCTGCGGATGAATAACTCTGTTGAAAATCCCATTCGGGATTCTCATAAACACAGGAGGCACTGCCTCCCCCTTTGAAAGGATGAAATGATATGAAACTGTTTAAGAAACTTGCGGCAGCGCTGCTGGCCATCTCCATGGTCGCGTCTCTGGCTGCCTGCGGCTCCGGCTCCGGCTCCGCTTCCGCCGCCAGTGAGGCAGCAAAGTCCGAGGCCCCTGCTGCCGCTGCCAGCGAGGCCGCAAAGCCCGAGGCCCCTGCTGCCGCTGCCAGCGAGGCCGCAGGCTCCGCCGCCGAGACTGCCGGTTCCACTACAGCAGGCTCCAGCGACGTGGACGTAAACGCCGCCCTCAAGGGCAAGACCATCGGCTATGTTACCATCAACTCCGCATCCCCCTGGTCCGGCTGCATTGACAGCGCACTGGGTCAGCTGGTGCAGGATGCAGGCGCTACCTATCGGAATCTGGATGCCCAGACCGACACCGCAAAGGTTGCCGAGTACTGCCAGCAGATGATCGACGCCAACGTGGATGCACTGGTTATCTTCGGCGGCGACCCCGCTGCCAACGCCGATATCGCCAAGACCGCCGATGAAGCCGGTATCCCCGTCTTCATGGCTGCACTGGACGTTTCCGAGAACGGCAAACAGTATGTCAAGGCCTGCGTTGGCCCCGATCAGGAGCAGATGTGCTATGAGATCGGCCAGTACATCATCGAGCAGAACGGCGCTGACGCCGGCTGCAAGGTGGTTCAGATCTCCGGCGTTCCCTTCCTGGACGACTATATCCAGCGTGAGGCAGGCTTTGCCCGCGCTATGAAGGACACCAACTATGAGCTGATGGAGCCTGACTATGCCTACTCCAGCCGTTCCGATGCCAAGACCTTTATGGAAAACCATATTCAGGCCGAGGGCGATTCCATTGACATCGTTATGGGCTATGACGACGACCTGACCATGGGCGCAATTGCAGCCATTGAAGAGGCCGGTCTGACCGACAAGATCAAGGTTTACTCCCTCACCGGTCAGAACGACGCCATTCAGGCAGTTGCCGACGGCAAGCTGGAGCTGACCGTTATGAACCGCGCCGATGCCATTGCCAAGGAGCTGACCGTTGCCATGGCTGAGGTCTTCACCAACGGCACCACCGAATATTATCACTATACCGAGCTGACCTACATCACCAAGGACAATGTAAACGACTACATTGGCAAGGGCGAGTTCTAAGAGCGGGTTCTGTGAGATACAAAATGCGGGCGTCCCTTCCTCGCCTCCTAATAAGGAAACATAAGAAAGTCAGTAAAATCAATGTTTTCAAAGGCAGGTAACACGGTACGAAGGCAAAAAATCTCATACTAACAGGCACGAAGGGCGCTGATTTTCACATCAGCGCCCTTTTCCTGTCCCCACGCCATAGGCAGCCGCCCTATGGCGTTTTTTCATATCCGTGCCTATACCCACCCGAAAAATGTATCAATTAGGGTGCGAAAACCTCTGTTTTTTCCTCTCAGAGCGCCGCTTAAAGGGCGGCGTGGGTGTTTTCCCATGGGAAGCGTCCGGGAGGCAGGACAGGGGCTTTTTTGCGCCAAAATCAACACTTTTCAAAACCAGAGAAAGGAGGCGCCGGATATGGCAGTTTTCCGCATCGAAAAGACCAGAGATTACACGGTCATGTCCAACTACCACCTGCGGGACAGGTCGCTGTCCCTGAAAGCGAAGGGGCTGCTGTCCCTCATGCTGTCGCTGCCAGAGGACTGGGACTACACCATGAAGGGGCTTGCCCGCATCTGCAAGGACGGCATCGACAGCATCAGCGGCGGGATCCGGGAGCTGGAGGCGCACGGCTATCTCGTCCGGGCGCGCGTCCGCAACGAGAACGGGCAGCTTGGCTCCATCGAGTACACCATCCTGGAGCAGCCGAAGGAGCCGGCACAGACGCCCGCGCCTATCCGGGAAAAACCTATACGGGAAAATCCAATACAGGTGAAGCCAATGTTGGATGCCCCAATTCAGGAGAACCCCGCCCAATTAAATACTAAAGAACAAAATAAAGAATTATCAATTACGCAAGGATCAAGTCCTATCCCATCAAGTCCCCCTACCCCCAGAGAAAAAAGCAGGATCGGACAGGACAGGATGCGGGAGCGCGAGAGCTACCGGGAGATCATTTTGGAGAATATCGACTACGATATCCTCACCCAGGATGAAAAGCTGGACAGGGACCGTCTGGACGAGCTGGTGGAGCTCATGGTGGATACCGTCTGCTCCAACCGGGAGATGATCCGTGTGGCCGGGGACGACTACCCGGCAGAGGTCGTCCGATCGCGGTTCCTGAAGCTGAACGCCTCGCACATCGAGTATGTCCTTGACCGGATGCGGGAGAACACCACCTATGTCCGCAATATCAAGAAATATCTGCTGGCGGCGCTGTATAACGCGCCGGTCACGATGGACAGCTACTACACATCCCT
>CAJKSU010000176.1 GCA_905202605.1 uncultured Eubacteriales bacterium | reverse complement strand
TTTATATTCCTCAATAGCTCAGTCGGTAGAGCATGCGACTGTTAATCGCAGGGTCGTTGGTTCGAGTCCAACTTGGGGAGCCAATCAAGCGGTAATGCCGTCACAATTGTGGCGGCATTACTTCTAGATTGAAATTTTGGGCCTTTAGCTCAGTTGGTTAGAGCAACCGGCTCATAACCGGTCGGTCCAGGGTTCGAGTCCCTGAGGGCCCACCAGTTACTTAAGTTCATATAGGGGTGTAGCTCAGCTGGTAGAGCGGCGGTCTCCAAAACCGTAGGTCCAGGGTTCGATCCCTTGCGCCCCTGCCATTAAAGCATCCTGTGAATGCAGGATGCTTTTTGCATAGTTCAAGCGGTTATCCAGATCGCAACAGTTTATGATATAGCATGCTGCTCACAACGATAACCTGAGTGCGCTACATGTTAACTTTGTTCTTCATTTGTCAATTACCTCCTGTTAGTTCTTTGCGATGTGGCTGTCAAATCATCACTATTCTAACATGGAGGTTTTTGTTTTTACTATAACCCTTTTTGCTGCCCCTTTAGTAGCTCTAGAGGGGGATTGTCTAGAGTGCAATAAGAGCGCCGCTGTTTCCCAATCAGGATTCAGTGGCGCTCTATTTTGATACAATCATGGACCTACGGTTTTGGAGACCGCCGCTCTAGGATGGCTGAGATTGCACAGGTTCCTGGCTCTTTGGAAACTCTGCCCAGAACGCAACGCCGCCGTCTACATTCTCTACTCCGTACCCGCCGCCCAGCAGTTCCATGTTGCTGCGGACAATGCTAAGACCCAGACCGGATTCCCGGCGGCTGCGGGCTCTGGATTTATCCAGCCGGTAAAAGCTATCCCAGATGCGCCCCTGCTCCTCAGGGGGGATGGGAGGCGAAGAATTGAAGACACAGACGCGATAGCATTCCGGCTTATCTTCCACGCTCACTTGGAGTTTTTTGCCCTCGCCCATATGGGAAACGGCGTTTTGCATGTAGTTGGTGATGACCTGCTCCACCGAGAAGTAGTCTGCCATGATGTACAGGCAGTCGCTATAGTCCTTCTGGAAGTCTATATGCTCCTTTTCAATCTCAATGGTAAAGATCTCCGTAACATAGCTGAGCAAATCTGCCAGATCAAATTCTTCCTTCACCATTTCCACGGTGCCGCTTTCCAGCCGGAACAGTTCCATCATCCGGAGAATCATGGACATCATTCGGTCAGATTCGTCGCAGATCACGTCGCAGTATTCCTTTACCTCGGCGTCGGTCTTTGCCATGCCGGAGCGCAGACCGTCCGCATAACCGGAAATCAGGCCGATGGGCGTTTTCAGGTCGTGGGAGAGATTAGAAACCAGGTTCTTGCGGGCATCTACCTGCTCCTGCTGGAGGCGGATATCTTCCTTGAGCTGGTCATTGGCGGCCTGCAGGCGGGTGATATAGTCCTGCATCACGTCAGACATGGTGTTGACACTGTTTGCCATGATTCCGATCTCGCCGCCCAGATCGGATTGACACTTCTGAGAAAAATTCAGATGAGCGATCTGATTGGCGATATTGGTAATCTGGGTGACCGGCTCTGTGACCATGGCGGACATTCGGGAGAACGCCACCACCGCCATAATCATAACCAGCAGACCGACCACCAGCGAGAATTGTACGGAAATGGTGGTTGCCTGCGCAATGGAAGCGTAGGAGGTAGAGATATCCAGAACATAACTCTTTGTCACTCCGCCAAGTGTTACACGGCGTTCCCGTGAAACCGTTGCGCCCGCTGTTGTGTGCTGATACATTTCGTCTGCATTGATGTTGTAGCCTGTATCGGTTGCGCCTGCGTAATCCCGAATATAGGGCAGCATATGCGCTACCATATCGTTCAGGAACTTGTCGGACATCTGGCTGTTGTAGACTACGTCCAGTGTTTCACGATCCGCGATGACGAAGGACAAGTTTCCTTCCTCTAACTCGGAAATGGTCGATAAATCCACGGTGTCCGTCCTGCGGATGGTATTGTAGGCATCTACCAGACTTTGCTCCACCTTGTGGAGGTAATACGGCTCCATAAACACAATACTAAATAGCGAAACAAGCACATAATATAGAGCCAAAACGGCGATGGAGAGCAGAATTAGCTTATGGCGCAGACTGCCGCGCAGCTTCATCTTCATCAGCCTTCCAGCTTATAGCCGCGTCCGCGGACGGTTTTCAGTGCGGCACCGTAGCTGCCCAGCTTCATCCGCAGATTTTTTACATGGGTATCAACGGTACGGGCGTCACCGTAATAGTCGAAATTCCAGACTGCGGAGAGAATCTGCTGCCGGGAGAGCGCAATATTCTTGTTCTGTGCCACATAAAGCAGAAGCTCGAACTCTCTGGGAGTCAGTGCAACCTCCTGACCGTCTATGGTGACAGTGTGCGCATCAGGATCAATACAGATCCCTGCAACCTCTACCTGAGAACGAAGGGATACCGAGCGCTTTAACAGCGCCTTGACCCGCGCAATGAAAACCGGGAATTTCACGGGCTTGGAGATGTACTCGTCTGCGCCGCAGACAAAGCCCATGACCTCACTGTCCTCATCGCTTTTTGCGGTGAGCATGATAATGGGGAGCTGGCTGAACCCGCGGATGGTCTGGCAGGCCTGAATGCCGTCCATGACCGGCATCATAATATCCAGAATCGCCAGAGAGATGTCGTTGTCCTGCCGGATCAGCTCCACCGCCTCCTGTCCGTTGGCGGCTTCAATGGTTTTGTAGCCCTCATTCCGCAGAAAATCGCCAACCAGACGCCGCCAGCGTTCTTCATCATCGGCGATGAGAATTTTTACGTTGCTGTTCATGGATTGGTTCCCTCCTGATATATCGCCTCACACCGGCAAATGGGGGTGCCGAGGCCATAGAATTTTTCCTCGTATCCGGTCATGATACCCACCGGGCCGTCTTTATGAAGATCGTGGGTGACGTTTTTCAGGGCGTAGCCGCTGAGCTGAAACTGCTCCAGAGAGAAGTCAAACAGCGTGGCATTGTCCGTCTTGAAGTGGATTTCCGCGCCGGGCTTGAGGATCTTCTTGTACAGCTCCAGAAAACCCTGATGGGTCAGACGGCGGGGCGCATGTTTTTTATGAGGCCATGGGTCGCAGAAGTTGATATAGAGCAGGTCGATCTCACCGGGGGCAAACAGCTCCGCAGCACGGGCTACGTCCTCGCCAATGAAGAATACGTTGTGCAGCCCCATATTTTTGACCTTCTCCATGGCCATGACCATGGCCTCCGGTACACGCTCCATGGCGATCAACAGGATATCCGGCTCGGCGGCAGCGGTTTCGGCGGTAAACTTGCCCTTGCCGCAGCCGACTTCCAGCCGAAGCTCCCGCGCCTCCGGGTACAGCTCCCGCCATTTTCCCCGCAGCTCCGCTGGGTTCTGGATCCAGATATCCGAGCATGCTTCCATTCGAGGAATCAAATTTGGTTTTTTGCGCATTCGCATACAATAACCTCTTTCTTCCGACAAATTCAGCTTGTCGGCAGGAATTTTAGAATTTCAGCAATTCGTTTGGATTTTTCCTTATTATATCAAATCTCGCTGGGAACGTAAAGCCGAGGATGGTGATATTTTTGTGCAGATCAGGATGGAGCGGTGAGAAGTATGTTCGGCGTCTTTCTTGCTTTTACTGGCAAAATGTGCTATGATGCGCAGGAACGCACCCCCATGACAGGGCGCAATATGAATGGAAACATAGAGGGAGGAAAACGATATGCCGCTTGAAATCGTGCGCAATGACATTGTCCAAATGCCTGTGGATGCCATTGTCAATGCAGCAAAGCCGTCGCTTCTGGGCGGCGGCGGTGTGGATGGCTGCATTCACCGTGCGGCAGGGCCGGCGTTATTGGCGGAGTGCCGGACGCTGGGCGGCTGCAGGACCGGAGATGCCAAGATCACCGGGGCGTACCGTTTGCCCTGTAAGCATGTGATCCATACAGTTGGCCCGGTGTGGCGTGGCGGGTATTACGGCGAACGGGAGCTGCTGGCATCATGCTACCGGAACAGCCTTGCGCTGGCAAAGGCTTATGGCTGCGAGACGGTGGCATTTCCACTGATCTCCTCCGGCACCTATGGATATCCCAAGGATCAGGCACTTCGTGTGGCGGTGGACACCATCAGCACGTTCCTGATGGACATTGATATGACCGTTTTCCTTGTGATTTTTGACCGCAAGGCCTATCAGATCAGCGCCAAGTTGTTTGCGGACATCGCTGAGTACATTGACGATTACTATGCAGCTCAGCACAGCGATTCTCCGCAGGTGCGCATTGAGCGGCAGCGCGACGCACAGGTGCCGCTCCGTCAGGAGAGCAGCCCAATGTGCAGTCCGACAAGGGAAGCGCCGGGGTTCATGGCGGCATCCCGCTGGGTGGGCGGCCTTGATGATGTGCTGACCCATCTGGATGCAGGATTTTCGGAGACGCTGCTGAAGCTCATTGACCGGAGCGGCAAAAAGGACTCCGTGATCTATAAGAAGGCCAACGTGGATCGGAAGCTGTTCTCCAAGATCCGCAACAATCCGAGCTATAAGCCCTCCAAGTCCACGGCGATTGCGTTTGCCATTGCGCTGGAGCTGGATTTGGACGAGACCAGAGACTTTATTGCCCGCGCAGGCTATGCGCTGAGCCACAGCAGCAAGTTTGATGTGATCGTGGAGTATTTCATTCGGCAGAAAAAGTATGATATTTTTGAGATTAACGAGGCGCTGTTCGCCTTTGACCAGAGCTTGTTAGGAGCGTGACACCATGATTTTCCTATGTTACCCCAAATGCAGCACCTGCCAGAAAGCGAAAAAATGGCTGGAGGACAATCAAATCAAGTATGAGCTTCGGGATATCAAGGCAGAACACCCCACCTATGAGGAACTGAAGCTATGGCATTCCCGCAGCGGACTGCCGCTGAAAAAGTTCGTCAACACCAGCGGACAGCTTTATAAATCCATGGCGCTGAAGGACAAGCTGCCCGGCATGACCGAGGATGAGATGCTGCGGCTGCTTGCTACCGATGGCATGCTGATAAAGCGTCCGCTGCTGATCACCGATGAGCTTGTTCTGGTTGGCTTCCGGGAAGCCCAGTGGGAAAGCAGCCTGAAACCCGAATAAATGTCGCATGACAGGCGACCAAATCCTCCTTCGGATTCGCTACAATGAGAGCGTAATCAAACGAAGGAGGATTTTTATTATGACAGAACTGGTTTTTATTTTGGATTGCAGCGGCTCCATGGCGGGGCTGGAGAAGGACACCGTCGGCGGGTTCAATTCCATGATCGCACGGCAGAAACGGGAAGCGGGAGAGGCCGTGGTGTCTACGGTGCTCTTTGACAGCCAGAGTGCGGTGATCCATGACCGTGTGCCGCTTCCTAAGGTAACACCTATGACGGAGAAGGAATACTGCCCCGGTGGCTGTACGGCGCTGCTGGACGCCATCGGCGGCGCGATTCACCACATTGGGAATATCCATAAGTACGCGCGGCGGGAGGATGTGCCGGAAAAGACGCTGTTTATCATCACAACAGACGGCTATGAGAACGCCAGCCGCCGTTATGACTATGAAACGGTACGGAAAATGATTGAGCGTGAAAAGGAACAGTACGGCTGGGAGTTCCTGTTCCTTGGGGCGAATATCGATGCGGCGAGGGAAGCGGCACGCTTTGGCATCCATGCAGACCGTGCGGTGAATTACAAGTGTGACGTCGAGGGAACGGCACTGAACTACGAGGTCATCGGAGACGCGGTGTGCAGCGTCCGGGCGTCCAAGCCCCTGAGCGCCAGCTGGAAGGCGCGCATTGACGCGGACGTGAGCAAGCGGGGAAGATAAGCTGCTTCTGATTCCATAAAACGAACCTTTTTGACAAAAGCATTGCACCCCGGAACCCGGAGAAAGACCGGGAGCCGGGGTGCGTAGGATTTAGAGGGGGAGATAACTGCAACGTCAGAATGTTATGTGATTTCGGATTCTGGGAAAAG
>CAJKSU010000175.1 GCA_905202605.1 uncultured Eubacteriales bacterium | reverse complement strand
TGGAGCAGACCCGATCCGTGCTGTCGGAATAGGTGACATAGTAGCTGTCCTGCTGCTTTGCCTCATAAATCTGAATGGTATCTGTGGTTTTATGGCTGCCGCTCTTGGAGGAAAGGGTTCCCTCAAAGCTGTCAGTGACCGTGTAGATATCATAGCTAGAGGCAGGAGATGCAATGCCCATCTGACCGGTGAATGCGGTAAAGGCATAATATGCCCCCAGAGAGGTCCAGTGATGGTCGGTCTTGTAATAGATGTATTCATCTGCATGAGATGAAAGAGCCTCGGCGGCGTTTAAGAACTGAATGGAGCCGGAGAGCTGACCGGCGACATTGGAGATGTCCAGAAGCTGATCCCGTACCGGCGCATTCTTGGGCAGCTTGTCCGTGAGGATCATGGCGGAATCCGGCACCAGCATCACGCGGGTGCTCAGCTCCGTATGCTCTTCGGCAAACTGGTTGATGTTCTGGATCGTGCGGCTCAGGGCTTCGTCATCGGGCGTTTCCGGAGCGGAGAGCAGGTAGTCGTCCTTACCAAGGAAGATGCCGGATGCGTCCTTGCGGCCCATAATCGTTTCTGCCTTGAGCTTTAGGGACATCCAGCTATCACGGGCAAAGAACTGGTCGCTGGCATAATCGCTCAGCCCGGAGAAATAGCTGCCGTCCTTGATCGCTGCAACGGTCAGCGCAGGCTTCTGGGAGAGATTCCGGTTTTCTGCTTCGGAGAAATCCTTGTCCTTGACAATCAGGTTGATGAAGGCGAAGACCAGCAGGATCAGCAGAAATACACCGGCAAGAAGAACATTGTGGAGGCGCATCCGCTGTGCCGCCATACGGCGGCGCTTTTTCGCAGCGGCGGTGCGCTTTGCCTGCGCCTGTTTGGGCTGGCCAGTCTCCGGGGGAGACTCCGGCTGCTCCGTTGGAGAAGCAGCTTCCGGATGGGAAGCGGTATCGGTTTGAGTGCCCGGCTCCACCTGAGGAGCGGGATCGGCCTGTACCTGTGTTGAATCGGAGGTCAGGGTTGCAGAAGCGTTTTCCTGCTCCGTCAGCTCCGGATTTGTCATAGTATCCATATTGCTCCTCCTTTCATCAGAACTGGACATAGAGGAAGGACGAATAGGTGGCGCTCATCATATAGGCCACGCAGAGGATCAGCAGCAGCACATAGCATGCTACCGACACATAGGTCAGCTTACCGCCTTTGTAGTAGCACAGCCGCTGGTGGATGGTATGTGCCAGAGGGCCGCAGCCGATCACCGCAAGGATCAGGAGCCGTAGGCTGCCAAAGAAGTAGTAGCGGAAGGTACCGTCAAACAGACCCATATGGCCTGCGCCGAACATCTGACCATAGTAGTGAACTGCGCTGGACAGGGACGGGGAGAAGAACAGTACCCAGCCAAGGAACACCAGTAGGGTAGTTACAATTGTGCGCAGTACCTTGGGAACCTTGGGCAGAACGTCCTTTAGCGCGAATTTTTCGAGGATCACAAAAATGCCGTGATACACGCCCCAGAGAACGAAGTTCCACGATGCGCCGTGCCATAGGCCGGTGAGCAGCCAGACCACGGAGAGGTTGATGAGCTGACGGTGCTTGGTGCAGCGATTGCCGCCCAGCGGGATGTAAACGTAGTCCCGGAACCATGCGCCCAGAGAAATGTGCCAGCGCCTCCAGAATTCCGAAATGCTGGTGGACAGGTAGGGATAATCAAAGTTCTTTTCAAAGCTGAAACCAAACAGCTTTGCCAGACCGATCGCCATATCGGAATAGCCGGAGAAGTCAAAATACAGCTGAAGGCTGTAGAGAATCATGCCCAGCCATGCGGTCCCGGCAGACATGGTGCTCATGCCGGAGATCACCGAGAAGGTTGCCCCCAGATTATCTGCCAGCAGCACCTTCTTGGCAAGGCCCACCAGAAACAGATTGATGCCGGCACCAAACTTGGCGGGGGCCATCTTCCGATCCCGGAGCTGGGGCGCCATATCCTTATACTGAATGATGGGGCCGGAGATTACCTTTGGGAAGAAAGTCACGAAGAGCGTAAAATCCAAAAAGTTCTTTTGCACCTCAGCGCGCTTCCGATAGACATCGAAAACATAGCTGAGAACCGAAAATGTAAAGAACGAAATACCCAGCGGCAAGGGGAGATCCGGGGAGGAGAGCTTCAATCCGGTGATGGAGTTGACGGTGGAGATCAGAAAGCCAAAGTACTTAAAGAAGCCCAGCACCAGAAGATTGACCACCACGGCGGAGACCATGGAGACTTTTGCCCCTTTATCCCGTCCTGACTCCTGGTAGGCGGCAATCTGAACGCCGGTTATGTAGTTGAATCCCACCGAAAAGGCCATGAGCAGCAGATAGGTGGGGTTGCCCCATGCGTAGAACACGAGACTGGTCAGTACCAGCGGGATGGTGCGGAACCGCTTCGGCACTGCATAGTAGAGGAACAGCGAAATAGGAAGAAACGCAAAGAGAAACAGAATCGTATTAAACGTCATGGCAGCTCCTCCTTACAGTGCGCCCAGAAAGGCCTTGCGAACGGGAGCCGGATCTGCCGCAACTACCAGAAGCACATAGTTGCCCTGTACCTCTATCACGGCCTTTTCCAGCATGGCGTACTGGTCTACGCCGTATCCGTCAAAGCTTTTCTTTTGGGTTTCGATCCGGCTTTCAATGGCGGACTTGACGTCCTCCTGCTGAGAAACATCCTTGAGCTTGATGAGCAGCAGCTCCTCTGCCCCCATATTGGTGGTGGGATAGTAAAGCATGATGCCCTCAAAATCGCTGGCACTCAGGCCATAGAGCCGCTTGATGGTTTGATTGTCACCCTCTGCCATGGGCGTCAGGTCGGCGGCAGAGAGTACAGCCTCCTGCACCGTGGAAAAGTCCGCATTGCTCTCCCGGTTGGACGACAGCATAAAATACAGAAAAACGCAAAGCGCTAAAACGAGAAGCCATTTGCATACTTCCAGAATGATAGTCTTCTTTGATGTCAACGTAAGTTTCCTCCCTCTTTCTCCTGCGCGTCAGGTACCCGGCTCGGCGGAGCTTCCACCGGAATCGCCGGTGGCTTCACTGCCGGAAGCGGCGGTCTGGGTGCCCTGAGTATCCTCGTCCTCCAGGCTGACGCTGTAGACCTCAGTGATGAGGTTTGCTGCCCAGTGGGGATAGAAGTCCCGCTGGACATGGATGCCGTCTACTTCCCACAGACTGGCGTATTCATCGGCAATGGCGTCGTTGTCTACATAATAGCAGTGGGCGGTGGAATCGCACATGCCCTTGACGGCACTGCTGTACTGGGGAATATTATACCATGCGGTGGATTTTTGGAAGGCGGGATCCCGCGCCGGAAGAATCGATCTGATAAAGATGTTCGCATCAGGAAGCTGCGCCTGAATTTCGGCGATGATCTCGGCATATTGCGTGACATAATCCTCCGGAGTGGGCCAGATGCCGATGGAAACATCATTGAGGCCGTAACAGAGGAAGATGTTGGAGGGATTCAGTGCCACAATGTCAGGAATCCGCTCCTCCAGCTTCAGGATGGTGGCGCCGGATTCCGCCAGAACTCGATCCTCTGGCAGAAATCCAAAGAATGAAAAACCCACGGCACGGGAATCACCGCAGAGTACGTAGTCTTCAAACAGACTCCACACCGAAATCTCACCGGATTCCAGCTGGCGCATACGCTCGTCTCTCATTTCCTGAAGCCGCTGAAGCCGCTGCTCTTTCAAAATCTGATCCACATCGGCGGGATCCTTGGCCTCCAAGCCGGTCAGAAAGGCAACGCCCTGAGAAATCTCCGCCGATTCCTCGGCAGTGTCCGTATTACCGTTGCTGCCCAATCGGGTGGCCACAGCGATTAAAACAACTAAAATAATTACACCTGCAAGCAGGATCGAACGGTATTTTTTATGGGGCAAGCTGCTCAACTCCTTCAAAGGGGGAGATATATTATTTCTGATTAAAATCCTGATTCATTATAGTATAATCCGCGGTGGTTGTCCAGCAGAAATATGACCGGAATTGACCTGAGATGATACGATTGGTGTGTCCTGAGGAGCTGAGAAAGCTGTTTCAGTCAAAAGTCGTCTGCATAGTCCTGCAGGGTACAGAAAATACCTGTGGCTTTACAGTTCTCTGACGAAAAATATCCCGCTAGGTTGTGCATAATTGCCCTGAAAATCCCGCCCCGGCGCAATCAGCAGGCCGAAGCGGGAAATCACGGTTTGATTGTCTCAGGAGGGCGAACCGGCTGCATCTTCAACGGAAGAGGAATCAGCGGATACTGTCGAATCGCTGCCATCGCCCAGCGCAGTGTTGTAAACCGCCATAATGAGGTTGACTGCCCAATGAGGATAGAAGGGCTTCTGCACATGGATGCCGTCCGGCTCCCACATGTCGGAGTACTCCTCGGAGATGTCGGTGTTATCAACGTAATAGCAGTTGGGGGTCTGGTCACACATGGCCTTTACTGCTTTGTTAAAGCCGTCGATATCATACTGCTGAAAAGCTGCGGAGTGGGCGGGGAGCATGGAACTGATATAGACGTTGGCGTCGGGCAGCTGCTGGTGGATCTGCGACACCACGTCGGCGTAGTCCTTGGCATAGGTTTCGCCATTGTGCCATTTGCCGCAGCAGATATCGTTGATGCCATAGATCATAAAGATATTTGACGGATTCAGCGCCACAACCTGGGGCAACAGCTCCGACACCTTGTCAATGGTTGCGCCCGCCGTAGCAAACACCCGTTCATCCGGGAGAAAGTCATAGAAGGAATAGCCCACTGCGCGGGAATCTCCCAGCAGCGCATAGTCGTCAAACAGGCTCCAGACGGAGATTTCTCCGGTTTCCAGTTGACGAAGCCGTTCTTCCCGCATTTCCTGCAGCTTCTGGAGACGGTTTTCCTTGATGATCTGATCCACCTCGCCGGGATCTCTGGCCTCCAGCGCTTCAAGATGGGCTTTGCCAGCGTCCAGTTCTGTGGTGTCGATGGATGTGGCAGCACTGTGGGAGCGGCTGGCAATGATGACGATCAGAAGAAACAGCACGGCAAGCGCCGTGCCTGCGGCAAGGATGAGATTGCGTTTTTTTTGGAACAATGCGGACAATGCACTCCACTCCTTATGACTTCCTCTTTTTTATGTGTTATTTTATCCGGGCAAGAATCCACTGGGCGCAGCGCTGGGCGGCGTGACCGTCCTCATGGATGCCGTGCTCCTGAGAAAAGCTTGCCCACCGGGCCGCCGCCTTGGCGGGGTCATACGCCGCAATGACCCTCTGGAGGGCTTCATTGTCCTCTGCCAGAGAGAATGGAAGCTGATCCAATGGGAAATTGAAGCTGCGATCCTGCCGATAGGTGTCGATATCCGTGGCAAACTGAAAAACCGGACGCCCAGTCAGGGCAAAGTCGAACATCAGAGAGCTGTAATCGCTGATGACCACATCGGCGGCGGAAAGCAGCTCCTGCATATCCGGGTAATGGGTGGCTTGAAATATGGTTTTGCCGTCGCAGGGGAGAGAATCCGCCTTGCGTTCAATGTTGGGGTGCAGCCGGAGCAGCAGCACATGGTCGCCGCCGAACCGGCGATTGCAGGAATCCAACACGGCGGAGACATCCAGCGAATAAGGGGTCAGAGAACCGTCCACCCGGAACGTGGGGGCATACAGTACCAGCTTTTTCTCCGGGGGGATCCCCAGCGCCTTGCAGACCTTCTGCCGCAGGGGCGCGGCGGGCTGAAACAGCATATCGTTCCGGGGAGAGCCGAATTCCTCCACCGGCCCGTCATACCAGAAGGAGCTGTGGTAGAGCTCGGTCATAAAGCGGCTGCCGGAGATCATTACGTCCGTCTGCTCGCCGTCCCGTCGGGCATAGGCCTCATAGCCGGGATCCAGCGCACCCACTGCGTCGGCTTCAATCCGTTTCAGAGCAAAGCCGTGCCAGGTTTGCAGGTAGATCTGATTCTTTTTCTTAAGCCGTGCGCCCTTGCGGCAGTCATCAATCCAGACGCGGGCGGT
>CAJKSU010000174.1 GCA_905202605.1 uncultured Eubacteriales bacterium | reverse complement strand
CCGCCGGACATGAGGTAGCAGCTTTCCACCTCCTCGTATTGATAGATGCGCTGGGCGATGCGGTCAAAGCCCTTGTCCCGCTGGGGGGTGATTTTGACCTCAATCAATGCCTCTACCGCCTCTACCGAGGTTTTTTCCCAGTTGACCATGGCCTTATAGCCTAGAAGAATGCCCTCGTCGGTAAGGCTCTTGATGCGAAGCGCAATGTCCTCTTCGGTGGTATCGCACATGGCTGCCAGCTGGGCATGGGTCAGGGTGCAGTCGTCCTCCAGCAACGTCAGAAGTTTTTTGGAACGCAGATCCATAGAAAATCCTCCATTCAAGCCGCAGCTGCGGCATTGGTTTTACATGCCCCCGGATACTCCCGGGAATCTGTTTGAACACAATTATATAAGAGATGTCGCCAAAAGGGAAGTGATTTTTACAAATCAATTTTCAGAGGGCTTGAATGATATTCTTCTTGGCAACGCGGAAAACCTGAAGGATTTTCTACAATCATGTAAGATTTTCCTGCTGGAGCCGCATAATCTGCCGGAAGAGTCTTGCAATTTAAAATTTTCGGCTTATAATTGACGGTAAGAGTGTAACGCTTTTACCCATCGTGAATCATCATCCCAAAGCTCCAAGCAGCAGACGCCGAACCAACCATTCTAGCGCATCCACTGTCTGGGGCTTTCTTTTACAAAGGGGGGGGTATTTTTGCATCAGTCAGAATTGATTCAGCGCGTGCTGGCCGCCGATGCTCAGGCGCAGGCCATTGCGCAGGACGCACGGCAGGCACAGGAAGCTCTGGAAAGCAGCATTCAGGCTGAAATTGCGTCGATGACAGCAAGCTACGAGGCCAAGTCTCAGGCACAGCTTTCGGAGCTGCAAGCCAGAGAATCGGCGATTTGTCAGCAGCAGCTGGATTTGTTGGAGCAGAAGCTTCAGCAAAAGCTCAGGCAGGTGGAATCTCTGTATGCAGCGAAAAAAGATCAGTGGGTAGACGCCATTGTGGAGCGGATCGTGGGAAAGGCAGGCGGTTAAATGTCCCTGAACGCTTATACGGCGGTTGCAGCCAAAGTTCGTGCCATGTATGGCGGCCGGATGACCGGCGACGACTACCGGCAGCTCATGAGCCGCACCACCATCTCCGATGCGGCTGCGTTTTTGCAGACGCACCGGGGTTACCGGGAGGGGCTTTCCGGCATCTCCACTGCAGGGCTTCACCGTGAACAGCTGGAAACGGCCCTGCGCAGGACGTATATCAGCGAATACCGGCGAATTTTCAGCTTTCTATCCGGAGCGGATCAGGAGCTTCTGCGGTTTCCCATCTATCAGGCAGAGAAGGAGGCTATCCTCACAGCCATGCGGCGGCTCTCCTCCCGGCATATGCTGAAGCCGGAAACCACGTGGGCAGGACTGCTGACGGAAAAAAGCAGGCTGAATCTCATAGAGCTAAGTCAGGCAGAGCATTTCTCTGAAATTGCCGAGGCTGCATCGGGAACAATTTATGCTTCTGCACTGGGGCGCAGTGTCATGCTACAGGGTACGGAGCCATCTATGGCCTTTGTGGATAATATCCTGCTGGTCACGTACTATGCCCATCTCTATCGGGTGCTTGCAAAAAACTATGCGGGTGAGACGAAAAAGCTGATTAAAAAGTCGCTGGATCAGGAGACAGATCTTTTGAATCTGGTGCTGTTCCTGCGGCTGCGGCAGCATTTTTCTCAGGAGGATGTGCAGCTCTACAGCTTCCCTCTCCCCTGCTCCGGAAAGCTGCCGGACAGCTATGTGCAGCAACTCCTTGCGGCCGAGAACTTCGAGGCTGCCATGGAGCTGGTGTACGGCGGCCCCTATGGGGCGCTGTTCCGATCCGTTACCCCAACGGGGCTGGAAGCCTATCTCTATACCATGCAGTATCGCTTTAACCGGCGGCAGCTGAGAGCCGCAGTCCCCACGGTGTATACACCCATTGCGTATCTGGGGCTGAAGGAAATCGAGCTGCGCAATATCATCAGCATCATTGAGTGCATTCGCTATCGGGTGGACCCGAGAGCGTATGTCACCCTGATCGGTGCGGAATAAAGAGGTGATTAAACTATGTCTGTGGTTCCTATGAAAATGCTGACCGTGGCGGGACCGGCAGGAGCAATTGACGATGTGATCTGCACCTGTCTCATCAATCAGCAGTTCCACCCAGTAGAAACCTCTGCCGTAGCAGGGAAGAGTATGAAACTTACGCCTCTGGCCTGGTCGAATCCATGGCAGGATCTGCTCAGTACCGCTCAGAAGCTTCTTGAGGAAATGGATATTCCTTTCACATTTCAAGATTTTCGGCAGCAGCAGCTGACAAGGGAGACTGCTGCCGGCTGGCTGGAGACGATTTCCCAGCAGAAGGCAATGTTGGATCAGAAGGAACACTTGCTGACAAACCAAATCCAAGAAAATACGCAAGCTGCTCAGGATCTCCAACGGTTTGCCGGACTGCCCAGCAATTTAACGGACATTTACCATCTTGGCTATGTGCGTTTCCGTTTTGGGCGGATGCTTCGGGAGGCCTTCGATTCGCTGAATGTTAAGCTGGGAGAAAAGGATGAGATTATCCTGTATCCCACGGAGCTGGGGCAGGATTTTGTCTATCTCTGCTATGTGACGCCCAAAAGCTGCACGGCGAAGTCCGACCGCTTTATGGATTCGCTGGGCTTTGAGCGGATGCATCTGACAGATCATGTGTCCGGCACGCCGGAGGATTCGGCGAGACTGCTGAAGGGTGACACCCAGAGCTGTCAGGAGGCGCTTTCCCGCCTCCATGAGGAATACGAGAGCTGGAAGCATGATAACACGATACAGCTCCAGTCAATTTATAGCTATCTCCGGTTCATGTACGCCGCCGGAGAAATCAAGAAATACGCAGCGCTGGCAGAGGATCAGACGTTTTTACTCTGCGGCTGGATCCCGTCCAAGGAGCTTCCAAAGCTGCATGAAGCCTTTGGGGCGTTTCCGGACGTGATGCTGGCGGAGGACGATCCCGGTATGGTCAAATCCGAAACTCCGCCGGTGAAGCTGAAAAACAACTTCTGGGCAAGGCTGTTTCAGCCGTTTACGGAGATGTACGGTCTGCCTGCCTACAATGAATTTGACCCAACATTCTTAATGGCAATCACGTACTCCATCCTTTTTGGCATCATGTACGGAGATGTGGGACAGGGGCTGGTGCTCATTACACTGGGTGTGTTCCTCTACAAAAAGAAGGGTATGTGGCTGGGCGGCATCTTAGGCAGCGTGGGCGTATTTTCCACAATCTTCGGCTTTGTATTCGGAAGCTTCTTTGGCTATGAGCACCTGATTCCCGGCTTCCATGTGCTGGATTCCGGCGCCAACGCTACAAGGATCCTTCTGGTGTCCGCTGCCATCGGCGTGGTTACCATTACCGCCATGATGCTCATCAATATCGTCAACGGCATCCGGCAGAAGGACATCAAAAAGATCTTCTTTACCAACAATTCCGTGGCGGGGATCATTTTCTATCTGGCGGTGGTCGTCGGTGCGGTGGTGATGCTTACCACCGGCGCAAAGGTGTTTACGCCGGTCTATATCATCGTATTTATCGTGCTGCCGGTGCTGGTGATGTTCTGTCAGGAGCCGCTGGGCAAGCTGGCGGCGCACAAAAAGGACTGGAAGCCCGAATCCATCGGCGGGTTTATCGCGGAGAACATCTTTGAGATGTTTGAGGTGATCCTTTCCTATGTGACCAATACCGTATCGTTCCTGCGGGTGGGCGCATATGCCATCTGCCACGCTGGCATGATGCTGGTGGTTTATACTCTGGCGGGCGATCCGGCCTCTCCGGTGGTGCTGGTGATCGGCAATATTCTGGTCATGGGCATTGAGGGACTGATGGTCTGCATTCAGGTGCTCCGTCTGGAGTTCTATGAGATGTTTGGACGGTTTTATGAATCCGGGAGCCGGGAGTTTACTCCGGCGCTGGTGGATTACACGAAAAAGATTGAGCTTTCTTGATTGGGAGGAATCATTATGCGAACAACTATTCTGATGATGCTGTTTCTTGCCGCAGCCATTGTGCTGCCCCTTCGGTATATCGCCTGCCGCCATCAGGACGGCAAAGCTGTGAAAAAGCCCCTGATTGCCCACTGCATGAGCTTCTTTGTGCTGGTTGCCGCGGCGACAGTCTTCGGCTTTGTGTGCTCCGGCTCCGCGCTGGCGGCGGATACGGCTTCCGCTGCGGCGGCCTCCTCCGGCATTGCCGACGGCCTCAAGTACGTGGGCGCGGCGCTGGCAGTTGGCCTGTCCGGCATCGGCGGCGGCATCGCCGTTTCCTCCGCTGCTGCTGCGGCGCTGGGCGCTATGAGCGAAAACGACAGTATTTTCGGCAAGGCGCTGATTTTTGTAGGTCTGGCAGAGGGCGTTGCGCTCTACGGCCTGCTGGTGGCTCTGCTGATGCTCTTTATGTAACATGCGTTATTTTGTGATTTCCGATAATTCCGACACTCTGACCGGACTGAGGCTGGCGGGCATCGAGGGGGTGCTTTGCAAGACCAGAGAGGAAACCCTCCGCGCCATGGAGCAGGCCGAGGCGGATACCTCCATCGGTGTGCTGCTGGTCAATGAGACCCTTGCCGCCCTCTGCCCAGAACGAATCAACGCTCTGAAGCTCACGGCCGTTCGCCCGCTTCTGGTGGAGATTCCGGATCGTCACCACACCCACCGTGCGCCGGATTCTATCACCCGGTACATCCGTGAGGCCATCGGAATTAAGGTATAAAGGAGGATCGGCGCATGCCTGATATCAATCAGAAATTAGAGCGATTCCGTCAGCTGGTTCTGGAGGACGCCCAGCAGGAGCGCACCCGGATCCTGACGGATATTGAAGTCCAGCGAACCGAGCGTCTTGCTCAGGCCGAAGCGGAGATCCGCGCCAGAGTGAATGCGGAGACACAGCGGAAGGCCGAGACCATTCAAGCTGAAACCGGACGGAACATCTCCCGCCGGATGATGGAAGATAAGCGGATTATTGCCACCCGCCGGGAGGAAATCGGACGGGAGGTGTTTGATGAGGTGAGGCGGCGGATTCTGGATTTTGCAAAAACTCCGGACTATCTCCCTCATCTCAAAAAGCTGTATTTGGAAGCCTTTGACGCGTTGGGAAACCCTTATGATGGACTGATTTGGCTCCGCCCGGAGGATATGGACTACAGCCGGGAACTGGCGGCTTGCCTGCCTGGGCGGCACGTTACCTTTCAGGCCGGGAGCTTTACGCTTGGAGGGCTGATCGTAGACTGCCACTCCAAGCTCCTGCGGGCTGACCAGAGCTATGACACGGCACTTGGGGATCTGGACGGTCATTTTGCCGAGCTTTTTGGCATTGGACTGGCAGATGACTGAGAAGGAGGCAGCTATGGCAGAATCGAATTATTATGTAGAAGGCATTAACGGCCCAGTCGTTACTGTAAAGGGCGGGCGCGGCCTTGCCATGATGAATATGGTCAGCGTCGGGCCTGAAGGGCTGATCGGTGAGGTGGTTTCCGTAGAGGGCGACACCACCACCGTGCAGGTCTATGAGGACACCACGGGACTGGTCCCCGGCATGCCGGTTACACCGCAGGGTACGCCCATGTCCATTACCCTTGGGCCGGGACTGCTCAACAACATCTTTGACGGCATCTGCCGCCCACTTCGGGGCATTGCGGAGGAGACAGGCGCGTTCATTGGGCGGGGCATCCATATTCCCACGCTGGACACCAAAAAGAAATGGGACGTGACCGTTCTGGCAAAGGTCGGCGATGTGCTGGAGCCGGGAACGGTCTATGCCGAGTGCGACGAAACCCCGGTGATCCGGCACCGGTGCATGATGATGCCCGGCGTCACCGGCACCGTGGTCAGCGCTGCCGAAAGCGGCAGCTACACCGTGGAGGATACGCTGGTTACGGTTGAGACCCCCAAGGGCAAGCTTTTGGAGCTTTCCCTCCTACAGAAATGGCCCATCCGGACGCCAAGACCGGTGCGGAGCCGCCGTGCTGTGACAAAGCCACTGGTCACCGGTCAG
>CAJKSU010000173.1 GCA_905202605.1 uncultured Eubacteriales bacterium | reverse complement strand
CGGTACTGCTTCATAATCTTTGTTTTTAAAATAATCAGCAATAAGAACTCCCGTACCCGTTTACGGCATCGGATTGGCCGCCTGCTGCTTTGCCATCTCCTCGGCAAAGGCAATGGCATCGGCAATGTCCTGCTCGTCGGTATAAATGGTATAGGTGGCATCCATGTACGTGGCGGCGTCGGTAATGGTAACCTCAAAGTCGCCGGTAAAGCCGGAGATCGTCACCTTTTCACTGGTGGGATAGCTGTAGGGGCCGCCCAGTCCGACATTGGAATAGGTCACGGTGCCGTCAGAGGCGGTGATTCCCGCGCCCTCTTCGCCGGGCTGTGGCTCGCCCATATCGCCGGGCGCGTCACACTGGAAGAAGAACACAAACTCCTCGCCCACCGTGGCCTCAAAGGTCTGCCCGCTGGCGCGGATCATGCGCCGGGAGCTTCGGAAGCGGGGCGTGAAGCACCTCAAGGTGGTCTATTCTCAGGAGCCGCCCATCCGCCCGCTGGAGGACATGTCCATCAGCTGCCGGAGCCACTGCATCTGCCCGTCCGGCACCCAGCATAAATGTACCGATCGCCGGGACATTCCCGGAAGCAATGCCTTTGTCCCCTCCGTCGCCGGACTGATCATCGCCGGCGAGGTGATTCGGGATCTGACTGCCGGGATCCCCGTCTCCGCGGAGATGCAGGACGCTCCTCCTGAGCCAAAGTGACATGTTTCCGGTGCTTATTTTGTTTCATTTCACATTGCCCAGCAGTCCATAGGGTTCCCATTCAGTGATGGCGATGTCCAGAATCTGATTGTGGAGATTCCGCTCCGATTCCACTGCCACCAGAATATAGTTGGTGGTATGTCCTGTCCAACGCCCATAAGCGTCCTTCTGTTCAAACAGCACCGGAAGCGTTTTCCCCACAAATCCCTTCTGATAGTTTTCCCGCAGAGCTTTTTCCACCGCCGATGCCCGTGATGCCCGCTGCTCCTTCTCCGCCTGCGGAATCTGACCGGGCATATCCGCCGCAGGGGTTCCCGTGCGCCGGGAATAGGGGAAAATATGCATGGCGGCAAACTGCGCCTTGTTCAGGAATTCCAGCGTTTCGGCAAATTCCTCCTCCGTCTCCTGCGGGAAGCCCACAATGAGATCCGTAGTAATGGCGCAGTCTGGGAAGCTCTCCCGCAGCAGGCGGCAGCTTTCCAGATACCGCTCGGTGGAGTACTTCCGATGCATCCGCTGCAGGGTAGCGTCACAGCCGCTTTGCAGGGAAAGGTGGAATTGAGGGCATAGATTTTTGCAGTCCTTGAGCGTCCGGCAAAAATCCTCATCCACGGTTCTCGGTTCTAAAGAGCCAAGACGCACCCGCATATCCGGCACCGCCTGACAAATGGCATAGATCAGATCCTGCGGCTTCTGCCCGTTTTTGAGATCCATTCCCCATGAGGAAATCTCAATGCCCGTGACCACCACCTCTCGATAGCCCTGTGCCCGCAACTCCTGCACCTGACGCACCGCCGTATCCAGCGGCAGAGAGCGAATCGCCCCCCTTGCATAGGGAATGATGCAATAGGTGCAGAAATTGACACAGCCGTCCTCCACCTTCAACATGGCTCTGGTGCGCTCACCCAGTCCGCCCGGCTCCAGCACCTCAAAGCCCTTCCGGCGGAAAGCGTTATCCACCGATACGGAGTGGCGGTGATCCTGCCGGAACTGCTCCAGCCGGTCAATAAACGCATTGCGGTCCCCGGTACCGCCTACCACATCCACCTCCAGCTTTTCCATATCCTCCGGATGCACCTGAGCATAGCAGCCGCAGACGCCGATCACGGCCTCCGGATTCAACTTTCTGGCACGGCGCAGGGCATTGCGGGACTTCTTGTCGCTGACCGCCGTCACCGTACAGGTGTTAACAACGTAAAAATCGCACGGCTCATCGAACCGTCCCGGCTCATAGCCGCGGGCAATAAAGTCCTTTTCCAGCGCCTGAGATTCATATTGGTTTACCTTGCAGCCCAAGGTGTAGATGGCAAACTTCACGGTAAATCACCTTTGCATATCGTTATTTTTGTGGTATACTGGCCTTGCAATTGCAGGCCACGGCCCACCTCGGCTTCGCCTGCTTCCTGCCTATTATATCGAATAATCGGATAGAAGTACATACCCAAGTTCAGGAGGTTCTTATTATGACAGAATTTTATGTTGCCCTGCACTCCGTCAACGACGTCAGAGCGTTCGTCACTGCCGCCAGCATGACTCCGGTGGATATTGACGTGGTGTCCGGGCGCTATACCGTGGACGCAAAAAGCATTCTGGGGCTGTTCAGCCTGAGTCAGGACGCCCCCATGCTGGTTCGCGTATACGGCACCGGCGAGGACGGCGAAGCCTTCCGCAGCAGTGTACAGGGTCTGATCACCCAGCCGTCCAAGGAGGACTAATCCAAGCTGAGCAGCCTGCGCTGTGCGCTGTCATCCGGCTGCCGTGCGCCCTGCCATTGCTGAATTTCCTCCGGCTGGGGCTGAAACTGCCGAAGGCCGTCGCTGACGCTGGTAAACGCACCATACCCCGCCGCATACAAAAAAGCACTGAACACCTCGGCGTCCGAACCGTCCGCCGGGATCCGAACCCCCTCATGATCCAGCCGGATAAACTGCGGCACCGGCGTACATGCCACCGGCCCCAGCAGCAGACGATCCGCCGGAAGGGTCAGGCTCCGGCATAAAAACAGTTCCTGAGTCTGCGTCTCCGGGCGGCTTCCTCCGGTGTCCAATATCAGCACCCGGCGCGCTCCCCGGCGCCATGTCCATAGATTCATACCCATCCCTCCATTCCACACCACCCCAAAAAGAAGCAAAGCGTACTATCTTTTCCCAATTGAGTGTGGTATAGTGGTGTAGTCTTATATTCTACGATTGGAAAGGAAGAGTGTTCCATGTCTGTTCTGCTCACAGGCGGAGCCGGTTTTATCGGTTCCCACACGGCAGTGGAGCTGCTCCACGCCGGATATGACGTCATCATTGCCGATGACCTCTCCAACGCCAGTCCCAAGGTCATTGACCGCATCGAAACCATTTCCGGACAGCGTCCGAGCTTCTATCAGATCGATGCCGCCGACAAGAGCGCAATGACCCGGCTGTTTCAGGAGAATCAAATTGACGCAGTCATTCATTTCGCAGGCTTTAAGTGCGTCCCCGAAAGCACCCGTCTCCCCCTGAAATACTATCGAAACAATCTGGATACCGCCCTGACCACACTGGAGGTCATGGAGCAGTTTGGCTGCAAGGCCATGGTGTTCTCCTCCTCGGCAACAGTCTACGGTGAAAACAACAAGGCACCCTTTACCGAGGATATGCCCACCGGCGCCGCCACCAACCCCTATGGCACCACCAAGCTGATGATCGAACAGATCCTCACTGATGCCTGCAAGGCAGACGAAAAGCTCTCGGCTGTGCTGCTCCGGTACTTTAACCCCATCGGCGCGCATCCTTCCGGTCTGATCGGCGAAGCCCCCAACGGCATTCCCAACAATCTGATGCCCTATATCACTCAGGTTGCCATTGGGCAGCGAGATCATCTTTCTGTCTACGGAAACGACTATCCCACCCCCGACGGCACCGGCGTCCGGGATTATCTCCATGTGGTGGATCTGGCACTGGGCCATGTCAAAGCCGTGGATTACGCTCTGCATCACACCGGCGCAGAGCCGATCAACCTTGGCACCGGCAAGGGCAGCAGCGTACTGGATGTTGTCCACGCCTTTGAAAAGGCCAGCGGGCTGAAAATCCCGCTGGAAATCACCGCCCGCCGCCCCGGTGACATCGCTACCTGCTACGCCAGCGCCGAAAAGGCAAAGCGGCTGCTGGGCTGGAAGGCAAAATATACGCTGGATGACATGTGCGCTCACTCATGGAACTGGCAGAAGAACAACCCCAATGGGTACGATGATTAAGTAGACAGAATAATCGCAGCCCCGTCCAAATGGACGGGGCTGTAATCATGGCTGTCCAGCGCTCCGGATCATCAGAAAATCCTCCTGCGAGCCGTTTCATCCAGAGGGCGTTTCACTCCACCCGAGACGTTCTGCCGACTCGTCCCAATCGGTGGCGAATCTGCCGGGCATTTTTCGGAAAAGCCGTCGGGAAGCCGTGCATTTTCTCGTGAGATATGCTATACTGTTGGTACATAACAATGGGAGGAACCGGCATGGACGATCATCAGGAGAAAAAAGACGGATTTTTTGAAATTCATCGGGAAAATATATATTTTCGATGGGGACTGACTGCGTTTATTGTCATTGTCGCCTGCATCATCGCCGCGCAGTTTATCACCAAAATGCCGGCATTTTTCGCTTATGTCAAAGCCTTTCTCAGCACCCTTTCCCCAGTACTCTATGGGCTTGGCATCGCTTATCTGCTGCACCCTATTGAGGATCGTGTACGGAAGCTGCTGGAGCCGCAGCTCAAGAAAGTGCTGCCAGACAAAAAGGCCGCCGGGATGGCAAAGGGGCTGGGGATTCTGGTCTCACTGCTCCTTGCGGCGCTGGTGGTCTGGGCGCTGATTGCCATGGTGCTGCCCCAACTGCTGGACAGCATCACCACCATCATCGGAAACTTTCCCTCCTACTATAATACCCTGAGCAAATGGGTGAAGGAGTTCATCAACGGCAGCATTGCTGAGGACGTAACTCAGGAGATCATGGATCAGGTTTACACCTATCTCCAGAGCTTCCTCACCGATACAGTGCTGCCCAAGGTGCAGACCCTTCTGGCAAGCCTCACCACAGGCGTGGTAAATATCGCAAAATCCATGCTGAATCTCATCATCGGCGTGATCATCTCCATCTATCTGCTCTCCGGAAAGGAAAAATTCCTGGCGCAGGCCAAAAAGCTCTGCTATGCGGTGCTGGGGCAGAAAAAGGGCGGCTATGTGTGCAATGTCTGCACCTTTGCCAACCGGGTATTCGGCGGCTTCATTGGCGGCAAGATTATTGATTCGCTGATCATCGGCATCCTGTGCTTCTTTGGGCTGCGCATTCTCGATATGCCCTATACCATGCTGATCTCCATCATCGTGGGCGTTACCAATATCATCCCGTTCTTCGGCCCCTATCTGGGCGCGATCCCCTCGGCGCTGCTGCTGCTGGTGATCGATCCCATGGAGTGCCTGTATTTCGTGATCTTTATCATCGTCCTCCAGCAGCTGGACGGTAATATCATCGGCCCTGCCATTCTGGGCGATGCCACCGGTCTCGACAGCATCTGGGTCGTGGTTTCCCTGCTGGTATTCGGCAGTCTCTTCGGCATTCTGGGCATGGTCATCGCCGTTCCGCTGTTCGCAGTGATCTATAAAATCGTCTCCGAGGTAGTCAATTTCCTGCTGAAAAAGCGGGAGCTGTCCACCGTCACCGGCGACTACACCAACTGGAATTATCCCCCCAGAAAGGACTACCAGAAGTGGAATCCCACCTCCAAGCGGCAGAAAAAGCGCGCTCAGCGGAAGCATCAGCGTTTTCTTGCCCGGCAGCAGGACGCCGCACCGGCGGAAACCGCAGAGGAGACTCCACCAGAGGACAGCGATTCCGCAGACAAGTCCTGAATTTTTCGGGTTCTCTCTGATTTTTCTGTTGAGATACCCAGGGGAATGTTGTATAATATCGGATGACAGATTCCGTCTGCCATCCGTTATCCAAAATTATTTTTACGGAGGTAATTAACTATGTTTGATACTCTGGTTGAAAAGCTGAAGAAGGATCCCAAGACCATCGTCTTCACCGAGGGCCCCGACGCTCGTATTCTGGAAGCCACTGCCCGCATTAAGGCAGAGGGCATCATGAAGGTCGTTCTGGTTGGCAACGTGGCCGAGGTTGAGGCTGCTGCCAAGAAAGGCGGCTTTGATATCGAGGGCGTAGAGATCATTGATCCCGAGACCTATACCGAGATGGATGCAATGGTTGCAAAGATGGTTGAGCTGCGTAAGGGCAAGATGACCCCCGAGCAGTGCAAGGCCAACCTGCTCAAGGGCAACTACTTCGGCACCATGCTGGTAAAGATGGGCAAGGCTGACTGCCTGCTGGGCGG
>CAJKSU010000172.1 GCA_905202605.1 uncultured Eubacteriales bacterium | reverse complement strand
GCGCCTTTGTACGTCTGTGTACAAATAAAACGTGGTACAAACGTGGTACACTTTTCAGGCCGGAAGATGCACGGGCTCAACCCGTGCAAAATTTGCAACGGAGCTGCAAGCCACCGGAGCACTCTCCGGCAAGGAGGCCATTGCCGCAAACGCTGCGCTTTCTAAGGCGATGGACGGCGAGATGCTGACGGCGGCGGACATCAAGAGTCTGCACGCAGAGATCCCGGCAGTACGGGAAGCACTCTCCAGCAAGCTGGGCACCCAGCTGGAAACCGGGAGCTCGGATGAAGTGCGCAATACAATCACCCAGTACGTCAAGAAGGGGAACTCTGCCAAGACGCAGGCGGAGGGACAGGCCAAGGCAAGAGATATCATCAAGGACGCCATCCCCTATGCCAAGAAGGCCGTCAACGAGGAAACCGGCGCAGAGGTGGCGGGCATCCGGCAGGACGCAGAGAGTGCCGTCGATGCACAGGACGCAGCCGTCTCCGCTTCCATTGACCAGGCGGCGGGAGATCAGGCGGCGGAGACCACCAGCCGAATTGCTCAGGCCGCAGACCAGCAGGCAGAGGATCAGAAGGCCAGAGCCAGCAGGGATAAGCGGGGCAATCTGAACTACAGGGAGTTCTCTGAGCAGTACCGGCAGACCCACCCTCAGGCGGGAAACACGGAGATCACCGAAGCCTATGACCGGGCGAACCGGGAGTTTAAGAGCAAGGACACCATTACCATCGACGGGCAGGAATTCAACCGGGAGGAATTCAAGGCGCTGATGAAAGTCCGTGGCGTGAACGCAAGTAACGCAAATGTGGAGCAGATGTTCGCGGCGTCTATTGCCAGCGAACAAGAGACCGGGGAGAAGCCGCACTATTCCCTCAGTACCTTGGAGGATCAGCTGGAGAGGAAAGCCGTCAGCGCAGAAGCTGCGGAGTCAGCCAGCACGAAAGCCAAGGCGGAGACGGCAGAAACGACTGAGACGGATAATACGGCTCAGTCGGATAAAACGGACAACTCGGACAAGCTGACCGAAACGGAAGCACAGGAAGCGTATGCCGGAAAGTCTCTGACCGAAAGTAAAGAAATTTATTCCTACTACTTCATGAAGAACCTTCCGGACATGAACGTGGTGGAGCTGCCAAGTGCAAGTGAACTCCGAAACGAGAATGGCACGATCAACAAGGCAAATATAGTGTCGGAGGGCATGAAAAATGCCCGGTCGGTGGGAACCGAACGGGACGGGAGTGCCTATGTGGTTACGGTAAAGAACCGGTACACCGGGCGGGATATTCAGGTAACCTCCAACGCAATCCGGCACGGGCTGAACGGGTCTTATGCCAGATTGGCAACCAATGCACAGCTTGGTTCGAGAGTTGGCACGCTGATTCAGAATGCAGTCCCTGTGAACGCCCTGAACAACACGGCAAAGTCCGGGAACGTCACCGGAACCTATGCCATGGCGGCGCTGACCACGGACAGCGAAGGCCGTCAGGTTGTTGCGGTGATCACGGTAGAACAGCGCTCCAACACTGTGACCGGAATCGAAAGCTACGACGTTGCGCATGCCATAAACGGCAGAAAAACCGGCAGCCAGGAGGCCGCCGGTGGCAGTCAGGCAGACACGAGGTCACAGGGGGTTAACCCTATCAAGGCTGCCGGTGGCAGTGAGGCAGGTGCCTCAACCGCTACGGTCAGTGTAGCAGATTTCCTTGATCTTGTCAAGAATACGCATCGGAGCATCCTGTCGGATGACGTGCTGAACCGCCTGAATTTGGAACGGCCTGCCGATGGATACTATACGGATCGTGTGCGGCACAGTGTGGACAATGCAGCCACCGAGACAGACTCCAACCAGTCCCTCCAGTCCGACCAGCAGAGTGAGTCCAAAACCGACTCCGCCGATGCGGCAGTGGAGAAGGAGCAGGAGAACGCCAAGGCCGATAAGGAACCGGTGGAGAACTCCCCTGCCCCGTCCGGGAAATACGATGAAAGCCACCCCAACAAGATTGCCCAGTGGCTGGCGAAGGAAACCTCCGCTGCTATCAAGGCGCTGGGCGTGGACAATGCGGAGATCACCATCGACTATGACATGGACAAAGCATCCAACGGCTACTACCTTGTAAAGGACGGCAAGCGGCAGATCGTTCTGAACGGTCAGCTGGGCGGCACCACCAGAGAGGGGCAGGTCTACTCTGCTCAGCAGAACATCCGGTATGTGCTGGGGCATGAGCTGGGCCACCTGGTGCAGGGCGTTGGGTACACCGGCGACACGAATGCGTACACCAGAGATATCCTTGCGGTATACCAGCAGACCACCGGGACGACTTCCAGACAGGTAGAAGCCGGAGTTCGTGACATCATGGTTCGTTACATGGATGAAGCCGACAGGGCTGACAGCAAGCTGAATATCAGCCGGGAGGACGTGACGCTGGACTACGCCAAGGGAGAGTATGCGGCAAACTGCCTTGCGGAGATGCTGGGGGATTACAACACCCTCCGGAAAATCGCACGGAGTCAGAACCGGAATATCATCCAGAAGGCCATTGACCGGGTGGCGAAGTTCCGGAGTGAGATCATCACCGAGCGGCGGAAGCGGAGCATTCAGGAACATGAGGCTGCGGCAAAGCGGCGGGGCGACAACGCGGTGGTCAATGTGAATGGCAACGTAAACGACTGGTTGATGATCGCAAATCTTTATGACGAGGCAGCGGAGAGTCTGGAGGAGACGCTGAGAGATGCCATGAAGAATGCCGGGAAGATGAGGATTGCGGAGGAGAGCAACTCCAATCATTACTCCCTCATGGCGTTTGAGGATGGCAAGCGTTTTGTTGACGTGCAGGCGGATCAGTCCCAATTTGACGGTCTCAGCGAGAAAGAAAGCGGCAAGCTCGCCACTAAAATCATCAAAAGCCGTTTTGCTGGGAAGGTAATTGGAACCGATAACCGTGTATTCGTGAATGGTAGAACAGCATCGGAATATGCTATGCCGTCCAGAAAACTAAATGGGGGAAATTATGAAGCCAAGATGCGGGCTTCTACGGAGCTAGATAACCTCATTGATGCAGGAACTAACTTCCGCACCGAAGCGGATGGAAAAGATGGTCACGTTCACCCCAATATGACCGGCAACTTCCAGTATTTCGATACGATATTCAAGGTTGGAGACGAGTATTACAAGGGTGTAATTAACATTATGCCCGTTGAGCGCGGCTTGCTGCTGAAAGACATCACAAAAATAGAAAATGTCACACAGGACACATGTAGCTCATATGGGGAAAACCCAAAGTCTACATTCCTGCGTGACATCTCTATGGACAGTATACGCAGTGATGGGGAAAATGTCAATCCCTCAGAAGGAAATTCCTCTACTCGCTACTCCCTCTCCGACGACACGGACGAAACAGACCTGCCCGGCTGGGACGAGGACAACCACTCAAAGTTCGACCAGTTCACGGACACCTATGAGAAGGGAACGAATCTGATTGGCAAGTCTCAGAGCATCCAGGCGGCAGAGGAGCTGAAACGGGAGTACGGCTCCAGAGCGAACACCCAGTCCATTGCAGCCAAGTACCGGCAGATGTCCACAATTGCGGAGCAGTTCTCCAATGTCCATCTGGATGGCATCATGGGCGAGGAGCTGCTGGGGAAGGAGAACCGCACCCGCATATACGAGGAAGTGCAGCAGCAGCTTATGGAGCTGGGCCGTGAGGTGGCGGAGCGGAGACTGGAGCAGAGCATCCTCTCTCCGGAGGTTCTGGAGTGGGCGAAGCACAGCACGGAGCTTGACCGGATTGTTGCCCGGATGCGGGACATCCAGAAGAAGGAGAAGCGCCGGGTTTCGCAGGTGCGAAGCAACACCTATGTGTTCACCCTTTCCGTTTATTACAAAAATATTATACATGAGAAGTATTTCTGTGACCAATGCCGTTTGTGCAGTCACTAATACCTGTCATGCATCCCCCTGCCTTGCGTCCTACCGATATTTGTGATAGAATATATTTATATGAGTATACGAAAGTGGGGATTATCGTGGATCTCACCCAGCTTCACCAATTTATCACTGTAGCGGAATGTCAAAATGTCAGTCAGGCTGCCCACAAGCTCTATATTACCCAGCCGGCTCTGAGCCGCTCTATCAGCCGTCTGGAATCCGAGCTGGAGGTACGTCTGTTTGATCGAAAATCCAACTCCTTAATCCTCAATGAAAGCGGAAAGCTCTTCCTACAGCATGTATCCGCCGGGCTGGATTCCATCAATGCCGGTGTCCATGCCGTTCGGCAGAGGAATACCAACCGGCGGGTGCTGGTTTGCAACTATATTTTTCTGGACGATTTCGCATCGTTCTGTGACCGATGTCTTTCGGCGTTCCCGGACGTGGATTTAAGCTGCTTTGACGGCAGCCGCAACGTCTCTGATTATCCTACGGACTCCGCGCCGGATCTGGTCATTATCCCGCAGCAGGATTTCCGGGGCTATACCGTTGCCAAGGCCTATACGGAGCCGTGGTGCGTGATGTTCCACGAGAATTATCAGTTCCGCTCGGACTGCGACGGAACGAGCATCACCAGAGAGCAGCTGAGCAAGGAGTCGATCATTTTTGACAATTCTCCCTATGACCGTCAGATCCTCTCCCATCTGTTCGAAACGCTGCCCGCCGGGCTGCATTTCGCCACTCAGCACGATGAATCCCGTATTTCCATCAATCGCTGCCGGAACATCGGCATCACGCCGGTGACCGCCTACCGCTCCTTAAAGCGCCGGGTGCCGGATACGCCCATCCGCGCCATGGCGCTGACCGGCATGAAGATGGAGCGTCCAGTCTATTTGAGCCACCGTCCCAATTTTCTTGGCTGCGGAGAAGACTATTCCATTTTGGAACTGTTGGATCAACACGTTGAGCGCGAGCTAAAGGCCACGGCAGAGTTTATGCAAGGCGGATTTGAATGCCCATAAACAAGGGGCGCCGTGTGCAGCAATTTATGCCGCACACGGCGTCCTTATTCTGCTGTATCCATTCCAAAATAGCTCTCAAAAAAAGAATCCGTCTCCATATACTCCTTGGCTAGAAAGTTCTTAATCGTCTCCAGCACACGGTATTCGTCGGCGTTGGACAAAAATCTCGGGCTTCTGCCCAGATAGAGCATTCTCTGGCAGGGATGATCTGACACCATGGCCGCAGCGACGGGAATACTGTCGATGCTTTGAATGAGGCTTCGAAAATTGCTTGCAGGAACCAGCGCCACCCCTTTGCAGCGATTGACCTGAATGCTGGAATCCGACAACGCCGTGCATTCCAGAATCTTTGGCGTTAGCCCCGCAGAGGCGAACATCCCGTCTACAAATTCCCGATCCAATCTGGAGCCGGAGAAAATGATCGGCTCCTCGGTGAGCTGCCGGAGGGTCAAATGACTGCCGTCAAACTCCGTATGGAACTGGTACTTGCAGTTATAGATCACGCACCAGCGTTCCATATAGCTCATGGGAAATATATAGCTGTGAAAATCCTTGGTTGGCAGCATGACAATGTCCGGCTTAGTCTGGCGCATTGCGTCCACGTCAGCGTTTTCCCCGATATTCTTTACCGTAAAAACAACATCGGGGAACTCCGCCTGACAACGCTCCACAATGGATTTGAACAGATTCGCCGTCAGGTAGTTATGAATGATAATCTCCCTGCCTCCCAGCTCGTCAATCACTGCATGAACGCCCGCATTGATAGATTCCAGTGCAGGCTCCACGTGCCGCAAAAACGCTCTGCCGTGCTCATTGAGGGTTACTCTTCCGCCGTGCCGGTCAAACAGCGGCGTACCAAGCTCCTGCTCCAGCCGTAGAATCACCCTGCTCAGGGCAGGCTGGGTAATGAACAGCTCTTTTGCAGCCTTGGTGATGTTCTCACAGTGCGCCACTGCCACAAAGTAGTGCAGCTGATTAAGTTCCATAGGCTTCCTCCTTTTATAATCATATCCTTCCAATATTATTGTATCATATTTTACGCCCCTTCAGCAATCCGCCTGACTATACCTTTTGTGTAATACTCCCATACCTGTTTGGCATTGGCCAAGGTGATTTAGAAATGATAAGATAAAGAAAATCGTTA
>CAJKSU010000171.1 GCA_905202605.1 uncultured Eubacteriales bacterium | reverse complement strand
CGGCTGGTACATCGGAATTCCTTCTTTCTTTTGGGACAGCTGACCGCCCCGATTCTTCCGTTTTGAAATTTCCTGTAATATTCATTATACCATAAATCCAAAAATATGATATACTGAAAACAAACATTTTCACGGAGGAATCCCCATGGAAGTCTCAAACAAAGTGACAAATATCCTCTCCGCCCTGAAGGCGCTGTACCCCGACGCCCTGTGCGCGCTGCATTTCGGAAAGGATTATGAGCTGATGATCGCCGTTCGGCTCTCCGCCCAGTGTACCGATGCGCGGGTAAATCTGGTCACCCCGGCGCTGTTTGCAAAGTACCGCACGCTGGAGGCCTTTGCTCAGGCGGATATTGCCGATGTGGAGCAAATGGTACACTCCTGCGGCTTTTATAAGCACAAGGCGCGGGATATCGTGCTGGCCTGTCAGATGCTGCTCCGGGACTACGGCGGACGGGTGCCGGACAATATGGACGACCTGTTAAAGCTCCCCGGTGTGGGGCGAAAAACCGCAAATCTCCTGCTGGGAGATATCTATCATAAGGAGGCCTATGTGTGTGACACCCATTGCATCCGAATCTGCGGCAAGCTGGGGCTGAGTCAGGGGAAGGATCCCCAAAAGGTCGAAATGCAGCTCCGCAGGGTGATTCCCCCGGAGGAATCCAGCGACTTCTGCCACCGGATCGTACTCCACGGGCGCGCCGTCTGCACCGCCCGAAGCCCCAAGTGCAGCCAGTGTACCCTTGCCCCCTTCTGCGATTTCTTTACCGGGCAGAATCCGGCGGAGGAAGCGGAATGAAGCGCAGTACAAAGGGCATCCTGTGGGTCGTTTTTCTTCTCTATCTGGGTGTGCTGCTTAAAATCACCGTGTTCCGTTCCAGCTTCGGAAGCTACTCCCTCTGCTCCCACGGTCAGATCGAGCTGATCCCCTTTGTGGGGCTGATCCAGATTTTCCACAACAGCGTCCGGGTGTTCCTCTACCTGTTTGTGGGGAATCTCATCTGGTTTGTGCCGCTGGGCATTCTCCTGCCCCTCCTTACAAAAGTCCAGCGCTCCACAATCCTGTGGGGCTTTCTTCTGTCCCTGTACATCGAGGTCAGCCAGTACATCTTCGGCACCGGGGTCAGCGAGGTGGAGGATCTGATCCTCAACACCACCGGGACGGCAATCGGCTACGGGCTGTTCCTGCTGCTCCGGAAGGTATGGTGCGGACATAAAAAATCCTGCTGATAGAGGGAACCTTTTCCCCGATGCTTCGTCTATCGGGATATCAATAGAAAGGATGTGGCGCGATGAACGGAAAATTGACCCCAGTCACCCGCTATTCTGATCCCAAATATCCCACCAAGGAGGCCGTCAATGCCGATCCCCGGCTGCTTGCCCATATTCCCCGCCGCTGGGCCAGAAATCCCTATGTTTTGACCGCCCTGAGCCTTGTGATGGCGGCGGGTCTGACCGCCTGTGGAAGTAGTCAGGACTCTGAGTCCCTGTTCCCCACCGTTTCTCCGGCTGTATCCGATTCTCCTGATTCCGTCAAGTCTGCCGATCCCGCCGATTCTGTCGGCTCTGCCCCATCGGAGGCCGAAGCGCTGGACATCCCCATTTTTGCCCACGGCACAGGCCGGGGCAGCTATGGCTGCGAAAGCGTTGCGCCGCCGGTATTTCTCTCCGAGGAGGAGGCCATGCAGGTCATTGCGGAGGAGTGCGCCGCTCAGGGGATCGACATTTCCGGCAGCAAGACCATTTCCGGTACATTCCCCTCTACCAGTATCCTGCCGGAGGCCATTTCCGGCAGCGCGTCCGACAAAACCTACACCGGTGAGCTGATGCTGGACGGCTACAGTGAGGCGCTTGGCATCGGCGTGGAATTCGTCTCCACCGAGGACATTCTGGACTGGCAGGCTCCCACTGATGTCGGGTCTTCCTCGGAGCAATACGACCTCAAGGGTACGGCCCGGCGCCTTGCGGACTGCACCGACAACGTCGCCGTATTCTATGACCCCGCCGCCGGGAACTATGAGGATTTCACCGGCTCTAACGAGGAATCCTATGTGGAAAGCAGCAGGGAGCAGAGCATGCACGAGCTGCGGGAGCAGGTGCGGGACTTCCTCCAGTGGCTCAAGGCGCAGGGGGTGATCTGATGCACCTGACCCTGCATCTCACCGATGCCTGCAATCTTCGCTGTAAATACTGCTATGTCCGGCAGGATACCCACCGGATGACGCTGGATACCGCCAAGGCGGCGGTCAACATGGCGGCGGATGACCCCGGTCATCACGGCATCATCTTTTTCGGCGGGGAGCCGCTGCTTCGGCGGCAGCTGATCTATGACACGGTGCAGTACGCCGAGTCCCTTGGCCTTCCCGGCAAATTCCACTATAAGATCACCACCAACGGCACGCTGCTGGACGATGAATTTCTGGCGTTCTCCAAGCGGTATCAGGTGTTCATCGCCCTGAGCCACGATGGAACGGCGCAGGATGTCTGCCGGGTCTATCCCGATGGCAGCGGCACATTCCGTCAGCTGGAACCCACCGCGAAAAAGCTGCTCCGGTATCGCCCCTATGCCCCGGTGATGATGACCGTTTCCCCCGCCACCGTCAGCCAGTATGCCGAGGGTGTGGATTATCTTTACCGCCTTGGCTTCCGATATCTCATCTGCACCATAGACTACAGCGGGGATTGGACGGAAGCGGACTTCCGCACGCTGGAGCGTCAGTACCGGCAGCTTGCCGACTGGTATCAGGCGCTTACTCTGCGGGAGGAAAAGTTCTATTTCTCCCCCTTCGAGGTCAAAATTTCTTCCCATATTCACCGGAGCAGCTATTGCGCCGAGCGCTGTGAACTGGGGAAAAAGCAGCTGTCCATTGCCCCGGACGGTGGGATCTTCCCCTGTGTGCAGTTTGTGGGGCATCCGGAATATCAGATTGGCGATGTTTTCTCCGGCATTCAGCAGGAAAAGCGTCAACGGCTCTATGAACAAAACGAGCAGACTCCGGCCCCCTGTAACCGCTGTGAGATCCAAGGCCGGTGCAATCACCACTGCGCCTGTCTGAATCTCCAATCCACCGGGGACTTTCGGCAGATTTCCCCGGCACTCTGCCGCCATGAGCGGATCGTTCTGCCCATTGCGGATCGCCTTGCGGAGGTGTTCTACCGCAGGCGCTCCGGGGCATTTCTGCAAAAGCAGTACAATGATATGTATCCGGTACTCTCCTATGTGGAGGATACGGCAAAACCATAAAGAGGGCTGCCTATGGTTCGTATTCAGAACAAAATTCTTATCGCTGTCGGCACTGCCGTGTTGGTGATAGGTTTGGGTCTTATCTTGTGGATATTTCCGATCGGAGCGCAACGGCAAAGCACCGACTGTCCTTCTATTGCGTATGATTTGGGCTTTCTCGGCATCGGAACGGATCTGGATGACCCTTTGGAGCAGTTTGAGCCGTATACGATTCTTTCCGACGAAGATGATCTGATCTCGCTGCTGGGACAGCTCAAATCGAATTGTGAATTTGTCTATGTGGACGGAGAACCGGTTTCCAATGATCAGCTTGATTGGGACAGATTATTTCAGAATGTGCAATCCTGCAATTTATTTGCGGACAATCACAAGGTGCTGGCTGTAACCGTAAGCGAATATGATGGCGGGGCAGCTGATTTTGATGCGGCGCTGTGTTCCTGTTATTTTCGCGGGAGACGAGCTTGGGTGAATATTGAAACGCAGGAACGCTCCGCGTCTACCGCATCCTTTCGCGGCATCGTATACTTCATCCCCTGCCCGGACAGGATTTCTTCTGTGCAGGTACACATTGACCGCAGCATCCAATCCGCCGATACGGAATAAAGTCGTGAAACCCGGTTTTTCATCGGATTTCACGACTTTTTAGGCGATTCTTTTTTATTCCATGGTGGTCAACTCAGGGAATTCCGTAAATCCTCCCAGGCTGTCGGGCAATTCCGCAAAGCACAGATCCTTTCCATGATACCGAAAGCTCAGCCGCACCGACCACAGGGCGATTTCCCCGCTGCCGCCGCCATAGCGTCCGTCCCCCGCCAGCGGCATTTGCCGGGAGGCGAACTGCACCCGGATCTGATGGGTGCGCCCGGTGAACAGCCGAACCTGCACCAGTGTCTCCTCCGGCATCCGCCCCAGCACCCGATAGGAAAGCCGCGCCTTTTTGACGCCGCCCCGCATCCGTGATACCACATAAGACTTGTTTTTCCGGGCATCGTGGAGCAACAGATCATTCAGCTCTCCGGCGTCCTCCTCCGGGCCGCCATGCAGCACCGCCAGATATTCCTTTTTCATATTCCCCTGCTGGATCTCCCGGCTGAAATACGCCGCGGCGGCCTGCGTCCGGGCATAGACCATTACGCCGCCCACCTGCTGATCCAGCCGGTGTATCGGGTAAATTTCGCCCCCCACCTGCGCACGCAGCAGGTCGATCATGGAACGCTGCCCCGGCTTCCCCGCCTGAGACAGCACATTCCGGGGCTTTTCGCACACCAGAAACTCGTCATTCTGATATAGAATCCGAAGCTGCTCCATCTAAATCCTCCTCCGGCATCAAAAAGGCGTCACGCTTGTGACGCCTTTTCTCCGTTTCTTATTCCGTCCGTTCGTCGCCCCAGAAGAACAGCGCCACTGTCCCCGGCCCGGTATGGCTGCCAATGGTGGTGCCGACGCTGTTGATCTCCACCTTGCCGCAAAGCTCCGGGAACCGCGCTTCTACCAGATCCGCCACCGCGCGGGCGTCCTCATAGCATGCGGAATTGGAGATATAGCACTTTCCGCTGTAGCGGAGACCGTCCTCCGCATGCTGCTCCATCTGATCCACTATGACCTCAATGACCTTTTTCTTACCGCGGATCTTATACCTTGGAATCAGCCGCCCCAGATTATCCATATTCAGCAGCGGGCAGATTTTCAGCTTGGTGCCAAACCAGCCGCTGGCCTTGGAGATCCGTCCGCCCTTTACATAGAACGTAAGATCCGTGGAGAAGAACCAGTGATGCAGCTGGAGACGATGCGTCTCCGCCCAGTGATACAGCTCCTCCAGACTCAGCCCCGCGTCACGGAGATCCGCCAGCTTATCCATCAGCAGGCCGTAGCCGGAGGATGCCCCCAGAGAATCCAGCACCAGAATTTTGCGCTCCGGATACTGTGCCTCCAACAGCTCTTTTGCCGCATTGGCGGAGTTATATACGCCGGAAATGCCGGTGGACAGGCACACGTGGAGAATATCCAGCCCCTGCTCCAGAAAACCGGTGAAATATGCCACAAATTCGTCCACATTGACCTGAGAGGTCTTGGTATCGGCGCCCTCCTCCATGGCCTTGTAGAACTGGTCAAAGGGCATGCTGACGCCGAGATCGTCGGCATACTGCACCCCGTTCATTTCGTAGTGGAAACAGATATAGTGAATATCCCGTGCCTGAAAATGCTCCTTGCTCAGATCCGCCGTGGAGCAGCAGCTCAGTACATAGCGCATCATTCATTCTCCTTTTTCATACAATCCATGCTGAATTTTTTACAGTGATCGCTGCCGGACAAGTCCGAAAGCCGGTCTGTTCCGTAATCATATTATAATGTACAGCCGCGGAAATTTCAACGAAATTCCACGACTGTCTTACTTTCTTTTTCAAAGCCGCTTTTCCCTGCGGCTGGGATGTGATACAATAATAGCATATTGCCACACGGAGGTATTTCCATGGAACAAATTCCAATGAAGGTAATCGCCAATATCCACAGCGACTTCCCCACCAAGTTCGGCATTCCCCGTCAGAGCGGGCTGGTGGAGGAGCTGACTGCGCAGATCGTCTTTTCCCCGGAGTATCGGGTGCCGGAGGCCGTGCGCGGACTGGAGGAATTTTCCCACATCTGGCTGGTGTGGCAGTTTTCCGGCGCAGTGCGGGAGGATTGGTCGCCTACCGTGCGCCCGCCGCGGCTGGGGGGCAATACCCGCATGGGCGTATTTTCCACCCGCTCCCCCTTCCGTCCCAACGCCATTGGCCTGAGCTGCGTTCGCCTTCTCAAGGTAGAGCCGAATACCCCAGAGGGGCCGGTGCTCACCGTTGCGGGAGCTGACCTCATGGACGGGACGCCGATTCTGGACATCAAGCCCTACATTCCCTATGCCGACTGCAAGCCGGAGGCCACCGGCGGCTTCACTGACCGTGCAGGGGATTTCCTGCTGCATGTGGAATTCCCGCCCGCCCT
>CAJKSU010000170.1 GCA_905202605.1 uncultured Eubacteriales bacterium | reverse complement strand
GTGGCGGAGGACACACCATTCTGGCACACCTTTCCGGCAAGCTCCTGATGAACTTTATTAAGATTCTTCCGGGAGATAAGGTCACCGTTCAGATGTCGCCCTATGACCTGACACGGGGTCGGATCACCTGGAGAAGCAAGTGAGAGACACGTTCTCAATATGGAGGTTAACAGTATGAAAGTAAGACCGTCCGTAAAGCCCATGTGCGAGAAGTGCAAGGTTATTAAGCGCAAGGGCCGCGTTATGGTGATTTGCGAGAATCCCAAGCATAAGCAGAGACAGGGTTAATAGAAAAGGAGGTGCAGAGTTAAATGGCACGAATTTCCGGTGTTGATCTGCCGAAGGATAAGCGAGTCGAGATTGGCCTGACTTATATCTATGGTATCGGCAGAAAGAGTGCAAAAGACATTCTTGAGAAGGCGGGGATTAATCCCGACATCCGCGTAAAGGACCTGACTGACGATCAGGAGGCCGCCCTCCGTGACGTCATTGATAAGGACTACACCATCGAAGGTGATCTTCGGCGTGAGGTCGCTCTGAACATCAAGCGGCTCACCGAGATCGGCTGCTACCGTGGCACTCGCCACAGAAGAGGCCTGCCTGTTAGAGGTCAGCGTTCCAAGACGAATGCCAGAACTCGCAAGGGTCCCAAGAAGACCATTGCTAATAAGAAGAAGTAAGGAGGGATATGTATGGCTGCCAACAAGAAAAAAGTGATCAAGAAGCGCCGCGAGCGCAAGAACATTGAAAAGGGTGCCGCGCATATCCGCAGCTCCTTCAACAATACCATGGTGACCATTACCGATCTCAACGGTAATGCCATCTCCTGGGCTTCCTCCGGCGGTCTGGGCTTCCGTGGTTCCAGAAAGTCTACTCCCTATGCTGCTCAGATGGTTGCAGAGACTGCTGCCAAGGCTGCAATGGAGCATGGCCTGAAGACTGTGGAAGTATATGTGAAGGGCCCCGGTCAGGGTCGTGAATCCGCCATTCGTGCGCTTCAGTCCGCTGGCCTTGAGGTCAACATGATTAAGGACGTGACTCCCATTCCTCACAATGGCTGCCGTCCTCCCAAACGCCGCCGCGTATAACTTAAAGGAGGAAATTAGCAATGGCTAGAAATACACAGCCTGTTCTCAAGCGCTGCAGAACGCTGGGCGTTTCTCCTGCCGTCATGGGGTACAGCAGAACTTCCAACAAGAACCCCGGCGGTCAGAGAAGAACGAAAAAGTCCGAGTATGCAACGCAGCTGACTGAGAAGCAGAAGGTTAAGTTTGTTTATGGCATTCAGGAAAAGCAGTTCCATGCTTACTATGAGAAAGCCTCCAAGATGGCCGGCAACACCGGCGAGGAGCTTCTCTGCATGATCGAGCGTCGTCTGGACAATGTCGTTTACAGACTGGGCTTTGCTTCCACTCGCCGTGAGGCGCGTCAGCTGGTAAACCACGGTCATTTTACCGTTAACGGCAAGCGCGTCAACATTCCCTCTTATCTGGTTAAGACGGGCGATGTGGTCGCAGTTTGCGAGAAGAGCTGCTCCAATGCTTTCTTCAAGAAGCTGAAGGAGGATGACGTCTTTGCGGCTACGCCCAAGTGGCTGGACAGAGACAAGAACACACTCACTGGTAAGGTCATTGCCGCTCCCGCAAGAGAGGACATTGACTTCGAGATCGCTGAACATCTTATCGTTGAGTTGTACTCCAAGTAACACGAAGCCCTCGATTATCTGTAAGCTGAATCAAATGCGATTTTTATCGCGGTTACAAGGAGGGTATTTCCTATATGGTAGAAATTGAAAAGCCTCGCATTGAATGCATTGACTCCGCAGAGGATACTTCCTACGGTAAGTATGTCGTTGAGCCCCTGGAGAGAGGATACGGCACAACCCTCGGCAATAGCCTGAGAAGAATCCTGCTTTCTTCTCTGCCCGGCACCGCGGCTACTTCCATCAAGATCGCAGGTGTCCAGCATGAGTTTTCCACCATACCCGGCGTCAAGGAAGATGTTACCGAGATCGTATTGAACGTAAAGCGCATCATTGCGAAGCTGCACTGCCAGAGCCCCAAGACTGTTTACATTGAGGCCATGGGTGAGCGGGAAGTGTGCGCCGGTGACATTAAGGCAGACGGCGAAGTTGAGATTCTCAATCCCGAGCTTCACATCTGCACCTTGGGCCCCGATGCTACGTTCAATATGGAGATTACCCTGAGCCACGGCCGAGGTTATGTTCCTGCTGACAAGAACAAGACCGCACAGACCGTGATCGGCGTGATTCCCATCGACTCCATTTATACGCCTGTTTACAAGGTCAACTTCACCGTAGAGAATACCCGTGTGGGGAACATGACCGATTATGACAAGTTGACTCTTGAGGTGTGGACCGACAACACCATCAGCGCGAGGGATGCGGTATCTCTTGGCGCAAAGATCCTCACGGATCATCTGGTGCTGTTCACCGACCTCAGCGAGTCGGTAGCAAGCAAGTCCACCATCGTGGACAAGCCTGTGGATGTCAAGGAAAAGGTGCTGGAGATGAGCATCGAGGAAATGGATCTGTCTGTCAGAAGCTTCAACTGCCTGAAGCGTGCAAACATCAACACTGTTGAAGACCTGATCAGCCGTTCCGGTGAGGACATGATCAAGGTTCGTAATCTGGGCAGAAAGTCTCTGGAGGAAGTCCAGAACAAGCTGGCAATGATGGGCTTGAGCCTTGCCAGTGACGGCAGCTCCTCAAACAACTAAGCGTACCCTTTCGCAAAGGAGGTAAATAAGAATGTTCGGAACTCGTAAACTCGGCAGAACGACTGCTCAGCGGAAGGCAATGCTTCGTCAGCTGACCACCGACCTGCTGGAGAAGGGCCGCATCGAGACTACTGTGACTCGCGCCAAGGAAGTTCAGCCCATCGCTGAGAAGATGATTACCCTGGGTAAGGGTGGTACCTTGGCTGACCGCCGCAGAGCGCTGGCCTTTATCACTAAGGAAGACGTTGTGACCAAGCTGTTCAAGGAGATTGCTCCTTCCTACGCTGAGCGCAACGGTGGTTATACCAGAATCACCCGGATCGGCGTGCGCCGCGGCGACGCTGCTGAAAAGGCTGTTATCGAGCTGGTGTAATGCATATTAATTTCGCGCTGCATGGCAACATGCAGCGCGTTTTTTGCGTCATTAGTATTGAAGGCTATACCACACAAATGTGTCGCCGGTCTTCGGTCGATCTTTTCTGCCGGAAATGCGCCTAATTTTCGTGAAATACACAAAGTACTCCTGCGAAAAACTGCCTTTTTCCGACGCAAAATGTCAGACTGAATCCTCGTCGACAATTTATGCGGTATTACCTTGTAATAGTGTTTTGATGGGGGTTCGCATCCGGATACGGGACCATTGAAACCGGTTTTTACAGGAAAACGGGAAAAGAGGAGAAAAATGATACGAAACATCCTAAGACGCATTTCCATGGCGCTGATTTTGATGGCGGTGTTGAGCATCTATGCCTTTGCGGACTTCGGCCCGAAGCCATCGGTGGTGGTGGAGTTTGAGGGTGCGGGAGATCGGGAATATTATGTCACTCTGGTGGCGAAGGAGGACAAGCTGGGCGGCCCCTATCACCGGATCACCGTTGACGATCAGCCGGGGGAGGTCAATCTGGCGGTATGGAATCGGCTTATGGCCTATGAGGATCCGGACGGGCTGGTGTTTGCAGGAAATGTACAGAAGCTCACGGGAGACGGTGACTATGTCTGGGGGTATTACCCACCCTCGGAATTCCGGGTGCTGATCTATTTTCCGGACACTGATTCGTTTGTGGCGAGCTCGGAGATTCTGGAACAGTATGCCTTCGACAGTTATTATCAGATGAATTTTAATGATCTGTCGGAGAACTGGAACGATGCAGTGGCGGCGATTCCGGTGACACAGAAATATAATCTCCTGTGTCAGATTACGGCGTTCCTGATGCGGCTGGCGGTGACTGTTGCAGTGGAATGCTTGCTGGCGGTGCTGTTCGGATTTACGGGAAAGCGGCAGCTGCTATTGGTGCTTGTGGTGAACTGCATCTCGCAGCTGGCCTTGAATCTTTTGATACTGGACGAAAGTGTTGGGCTGTTCGTATTCTATGTGCTGCAATATGCGCTGATCGAGGTGGGCGTGATCCTGGCGGAGGGACTTGTCTACTGTCTGGCGCTTCCTAAGCTGGCGACGCCGGAGCAGAACCGGAATATCCATCCCATTGCCTATGCGTTCTTCGGAAATGTAGCCTCATTCTCGCTGGGCTATCTGCTCTCCAACTGCTTCCCGATGCTATTTTCCTGATTGCCGCGTGGAACCGGTCTGCGGGACTGCTGTATAATTTTTGCGTTCCCGGTGATACTATGCTGGGAGATGATTGCATGAAAATCAGCAGTTTACAGTATGACCGGCTGGTAAAGGAATATTCCCCTAATTCCCACATCCGGGTGGACACACTGAACGCCTTCTGGATCGGCGGCCTGATCTGCGTACTGGGGCAGTTGGTGCTCAACGGTTGGGGCGCACTGGGACTCAGTGACGACTTGTCCGCCACGGCCACCGCGGTGACTATGGTGTTTTTGGGCGCATTGCTCACGGGAATGGGCATCTATGATCGTATCGCCAAGGTAGCTGGCGCCGGTACCATTGTGCCAATCACCGGCTTTGCTAATTCCGTGGTGTCCCCGGCCATGGAGTTCAAAACCGAGGGCTTTGTTATGGGTGTCAGTGCCAAGCTGTTTACCATTGCGGGGCCGGTGCTGGTGTATGGTGTAGGAGCCAGCGTACTCTATGGAATTCTATATTGTGTGTCCCGTTTCTTTACCGGATAGGGACAGGGAGCGTTTGGCACAGCTCAGCCAAGCGCTCCTTCTGCATGATTAGGGTTGCATTGGAAACTGAAATAGGCTAGAATAGCTCCTGAACAATCACCGCGCCGGTTGGGCGCTGCGAAATGGCAGGGAAAATGCCTGCAATGGAGGAAGAATGGCGAAGCTTTATTTTCGATACGGAGCCATGGGAAGTTCCAAGACTGCAAATGCACTGATGGTCAGCTATAACTACTATGAGCGTGGAAAAAGCGCACTGATTGTAAAGCCACGGCTGGATGACCGGGACGGAGAAGGCTATGTGGCTTCCCGGATGGGTCTTCGGCAGAAGTGCGAGTTTGTGGAGCATCTTGTGGAAATGTCGCCGGAGGAGATCCGGGCGTATGACTGCATCATTGTGGATGAGGCGCAGTTCTGTACCAAGGAGCAGGTGGAATGCTTTGTTTCCATTGTGGATGATCTGGGGGTTCCGGTGATCTGCTATGGCCTGCGGACGGATTTTCAGCGGAATCTGTTTCCGGGAAGCATGTGGCTACTGGCATGGGCTGACGTGATCGAGGAAATCAAAACAGTCTGCTGGTGCGGGAAAGCGGCAACCTGCAACGCACGGTTTAATGAGAAGGGCGAGATGATTACCCACGGTGATCAGGTGGTGCTGGGTGCCAATGACAGCTATATTGCTCTGTGCCGGAAGCATCATCGTCGGGGAATGCTCAGACCGGAGGATTAAGTACATTATTGGGGGATATGAAACAGGCTGCTGCACGGGATTGTGCAGCAGCCTTGCTGTGACAAATGTTATAAATCCTCGACCTGAAGCCGATCAGTACCGTTTTGCTCGAACTCCTCCATGTATTCGTCCATCCGCGCTACCAGCTCGTCATAGTTCTGGTTGGAGATTGGCGCATAATCCATGTCACGGCGTGCCAGCTCCTCGGCAAGAATGTCGAAGAATATGGCGTCCTCATAGTCCATAATGGCTTCATGAATGCCTCCGTCTGCATATGCGCGGGAAGGGACTATGTGCCCGTTCCAAAGCTCAATCAGGGATTCCATACCGTGATCCTTGCAGTAGGAGAAAACCAGCCTTTCTACCCGGTCATAGTCGGAAAAGCGGTCGGTGCCGCGGGTGGAGTTGAGGATCCAATTCCCGATATAAACCATGTCCAGCAGGCGTCGGAACTCTTTTTCTGTCAGTTCAATTTGCATGGCGCATCCCTCCTTTTCTTCATTATATACCTTTTGCGACACGATTTCCACTGCTTCAGGAAGGATTCATAAGAAATCACCTGAAGCAGCAGAAAAGTGGAAAGTACCACTTGTTTTATATCCCGTTTTATCATATTATATAAAGATAGTCAAGTATATGAGGTGTAAGTCATGATGAATTTATTGGTTCTGTTTGGCGGTGTTTCTCCGGAACATGAG